>JBDSKY010000578.1:0-3070 GCA_039916675.1 Bdellovibrionia bacterium | reverse complement strand
CCTGCTTGAAGACCTTCCGATTCCGGAAGTAAGTGATCGTCGGGATATTTACTCAATAAGGCGAGGGTTGTTTTCAAGCACCTTCTGGCCTCTAAGACTCTTCCTTGTTTACTTATCAGAGTGGCATAAATGAAGTTTGCAACGATGAAATCCTTATCAATATAAATTGCGCGCTCTAAAGACTGGATTGCTCCACTTATGTCCCCGTTTTCCCGAAGAATAATGGCGTTGAAATGATGTGCGATCGCATTCAGCTTGTCGGCATTTATTGCCTCTTTGCACCAATGAAGAGCTTGGGAAATTTTCTTCTGATTGGCATATATTTTTGCCAATAGAATTCTTATATTCACATCCGGACAATTTGCGGCGTGATCCAAAGCTATTTGTTCAGCAGCAACGTAATCTTTTTGATCGTAAAGTTTTGTAGCCCTTTCATAGGGATGTTCCTCCTGAGTCGGAGAGGATATTGGCACCCAGGGTTGGGTTGAGGATTTTTCAAAAACTTGGGATATATCCGGCGTTGTTGTCTGCAGGAACGGCTGCAGCGCCGGCTGAGAACTTTCTAAAGGAGTTATGACTCCTCGAGTAGTTTTGTAAATCGGATCTTTTCCATATACTACAACATTGTCATAATGAAGTTCAGTGAATGCGGAGAAGAGGGATTGAGAGGTCTCCGACGGGCCAACAATAAGTAGACCTCCAGGAGCGAGGGATTGGTAAAATTTCTCTAAGGTGATTCTAATTTGATTTTTATCAAAATAAATAAATACGTTGCGACAAAAAATGATGTCAACGTTAGTGGTTGATGTGACAGCGGATGGATATAGCGATTCTGACAGGTTCAAGTGGAAAAAAGTTACCATTTTCTTGATTTCCTGCTTAACCTGAAAAGATCCATCACTCTCCGCTTGAAAATATTGTTTTTTTAGCCAGGGAGGGGGGTCACGAAATGACCAAGATGAATATTTTCCGGTTTTTGCGATATTTAGAAAATTTGAATTGATATCCGTTCCTAAAAGCGTGATGTCCCATTCTTTTATGTCCGAAATAGTACGGGCCAAAGCAATTCCCATGGAATACGGCTCTTCACCGGTACAACATCCTGCGCTCCATATCTTCAGATATTTTTTGCCGCCCCTATTTAATTGAATGAAATCCGGCAGGATTTGTTTTTCAAAAACCTCGAAAAAATGGTTCTCACGATAGAAATAAGTTTCGCGTACCGTTAGCTCATTGACTAAGGAGTCGATGCACGGAGCGGGGATCGATTCGGATAAAATCCACTCGATATATGAGTTCGGATCGCTGAATTTGTGTACTTCAGATAATTTTATCACTCCTATTTCAAGATCCCGCAAGCGGTCATTCGAAAAATGAAGCCCAGTTTGGCTGGTAAGTAACGATTTAAGTAGAGAGAGTAAAGGTTCAGATAAGGTGGGCATGAAGTTTTACTTTGTTACTCCTTCAAGCGCTCCAGCGAGGACTTTTTCTTCATGGAGCGATAGAAATTTCGTGAGGTCCTGTATGAGAATAGTCGCGTCATTAAAGGTGGCTATTCCATCCATTGACCCCTTGGAGGGAAGGATTGCATTTTCTGGGAGCAACTCGTCCTCTGATCGTTGAATAACTCCAGTCACGTTGTCTACGAGAAGGCATAGTCGCTGTTTGGAAGAATTAACAATAATAATATGGTCCTTTAAACTTATCTCTTTATTTGGAAACTTGAAACGTTTGCGAACGTCGGCCACCGGTGCGATCTTTCCATGGATATTAATAACGCCCAAAATGACCTCTGGGGCCTGAGGCAAAGGAATAATGTCGACCGCGAGTATAACTCTTTCGACCGTTGGAAGACGCAAGGCGCAAGATGTGTCAGCAACCGTAAAAGTAAGAAAGTAGCTCAATTGTTTCAATTGCAGTCCCAATTTTTAGCCATCAGAAATCTAGTTCTCTTAATGATAAAGCACAGATTATATTATATAATTATTATTTGATATTACACAAGTGGGTATGCCGGAAAAATTGGGATGGGCGCCCCTATTGCCAAATTGATTGAGAGAAATTGTCGGTTTAGAGTGTAAATAAATCTAGATCAGTTTTAATGATAAGTTATGCTGTTGATATCTAACGTCAATAACAAAAGTGAAAAAACCGAGCCGAAATAAATAACTATAATTATAATTATAATAATTTATGCGATTTTTATGAGCGATCCTCGTGGAAATACTATTCACTGGAACCCTGGAGCCGAACACATGACTGGTTATAAGGCTGAAGAAGCAGTGGGCAATTCTTACTCGTCTTTTTATAGAGAAAAATACTCCAGTTCAGATTCACCGAATTTGAAGTTCGAATTCGCAGACGAGAAAGGGGTATGTGTCGCAGAAGGATGGAGGGTCCGCAAGGATGGGTCGAATTTCTGGGCTGACGAGGTTACAACTCCGATACGAGATGGGACTTGGCAAGTCACTGGCTTTGTCACGATCGTTCGGGATATTACTATCAAAAAACAAGCGGAGGATGAGTTAAAAGATGCTCGTGAAAAAGCCCTTGAAGTTTCCCGTCTTAAATCGAATTTCATTTCCAATATCAGCCATGAGCTCCGAACCCCTCTCAACGGGATTCTAGGCACATGTGAACTTCTCCTTTTAACGCCCTTAGATGCTGATCAGAGTGAGCTTTTTCAGGCCCCCTTCAGGAATCCGGAAAATCTCTTTTAGAGATTGTCGATGAATTGTTGGATTTTTCAAAAATTGAATCAGGAAAACTTGAAATCGAAAATATCGATTTCGAACTCAAAGAAGTGCTTGAAAAACAGATTACTCCAATTTAATTCAAAATTCATAGTGAAGATACCTACTTGAAGTTGGAACTTGCTCCTGAAGTGCCTAAGTGGGTACGCGGTGACCCGGGAAGACTAGGACAAGTCCTCCTGAACTTGCTCGAAAACGCAGCAAAATTCATGGAGAAAGGAGGAATTATTCTACGTATTTCATTGGAGTCGCCACCCTCTCTTTCTAGATTTCAAATTCGGTTTCAGATTATTGACACCGGAATCGGGATTCAGGAA
>JBDSKY010000577.1:0-6245 GCA_039916675.1 Bdellovibrionia bacterium | reverse complement strand
GGCATCGAGTGGAAGGAAGCGGGAGCTACCGACAAGAGCCGAGTTTTAGCTGACTTCTTGGAAATGATCTTAAAGGAGACTTCACTCGAAAGATTACGAATCAGCTCCCTGGATCCTTCAGAAATTACTCCAAGTATTATTGCACTGATGGAGAACAATCCCAGGCTTTGTCCCCATTTTCATGTCTCTCTTCAAAGTCCGCACAGTCGCATACTTCGGCTGATGAAGCGAAACTATGATGCGGATACTGTTGAGAGCTGTTTGAGACGGATAGCGAAAATGCCGGCTCCAGTGGGCGGAATTTTTGTAGGAATGGATATAATCACAGGTTTTCCAGGAGAGACCGAAGAAGAGTTTGAGTGGGGCTTCAACAGACTAAAAGAGCTGCCTTGGAGTCGACTTCATGTGTTTCCATACAGTGAAAGAACAGGGACGCCGGCGACACGGTTGCCAAAATCGGTACCTCAACATATACGTGTCCTTCGAGCCCGGCGGCTATCCCAGCTCAGTATGGAGCGTCTCAAGAGCAATTATACAGCGATATTGGAAAAATGCCGACGCGAAGGATTCTCTCTAGATTCCATCTTAACAGAGAAACAAGACGCAGATAACTGGGTGTCAGGTTATACACCTAATTACCTCAAGATCATGATCCCAGCTCATCCAACGCTTGAGCGCAATCAACTTGTAAATGCAGACCCTATTGATTTGATGATCGACTCTAAAGCGGGTGATGTGGCGCTTGTAGCTAGGCGAGCAGCTCAGCCAGCTCCAGCATATCAGTCTCCTTGAGGACTTCTATTCCAAATAATTTTGCCGCCTCACGATTCAAGGGCTCATCGTCGATAAATAAAGTTTTCTCAGGAATCAGCGCAAATTCACTAAGGAATTTCTTATATATATTGGGGTTTGGCTTAACGTAATGAACTTCTGCAGACCACATAATTCCCTGCATCGGATCAAAGATTGATGGAAACTTCAACTTCATTAATTCTGCTGTTTTCATATCCATATTTGAAAGGACGAAAATACTGAGTTTTTTCTTCCTAAGAACCTTGAGCAATGCGATTGCGTCCGGGTTGCTATCATGAACATAAGTCAGCAAAATGGGGCTAAACATAAGATTTAAAATCTCAGGTAAGATTTCACGAGGTTTAAGTTCTCTGCGACAGCGTTCAAGTATTTCATCGCTACTTGATTCGCCCATCAACCAGTCTACCATTACTCCTGGCATAGGGAGGCCATCATGAATGAGAGGTGTACCGTCGTACTTGCAGCTAACTTTACTTAACCTTTCTAAAATATTTTTTTTGCTCCAAAAACGTTCGCCTCTTAACAGCGCTCCTGCTATAGCTCTTTTACCCAAACAAGTTATGGACCGAATCCGATTTCTTGTAAGCAGTACCCCATTCACATCAAAAATTACTGAAGTAATTTCCCCAGAGTTTATCTTGGCGGCTAATTGATTTGGCCCTTGCGCAAAAGCCCCTTGTGCAAAAGCATTGAATCCCATTAACAGCAATATAGCAGGAGCAAAAATCTTCATAAAATTGAACCTAGGTCTTTTTTAATTTAATTGGGCAACAACTTTGCGTAAAAAAAATGCGGCGCGTTATTTGAGCAAGCTCATTGATACATTCCTGAGTAATTTAAATCAAGAATTTATTCATAAAAAGTCGGTCTATTCTCTAATTTTAAACGATATTCGTAAGTTCTTTGTTAGTATCAGGAGATACATATGCCAGAGCTTAAAAAACCAGAGAAACTTGAAACTAAGAAAGTAGAGAAAAAGGAAAAACACATCCTTATAGTAGATGACGATACTTCAGTTTCAAGGGCACTCGACATGATCGTGTTTAAATACGGTAAACGAAGCATAGTAGACAGTGGAAATAAAGCTATCAAGTTTTTGAAGTTCCGAACACCCGACCTAATCCTAACCGACTTTGAGATGCAGGACGGAAATGGATTAGAACTCCTTGAGTATGTTAGAAGTCATAATATTAAAGCCCCGATTATTATGATTACAGCCTTTGCAACTAAAGAGCTTGTACTTAGCATGATTAAGCAAGATATTTTCGGAGTTATTGTAAAGCCCTTTAACCAAGCTTTAGTGGAAAGTTTAGTTGAAGAGGCGCTCTCCGGACCTACTCCGTAAATTTAGTCGCCATAAACTCAAAGCCAAATTTTTAGATTGGCTAAAACTTGGATATTATTGGTTACGTTTCGGGCAGTGCTAAATAGATAGTGGAGTTCGCCTCCCAAAGAGATAGTCTTGCCAACCTTGAAATCCATACCGCCTTGGGGACCATAAACAATTGATAGGTTGGAATTCTCAATGCTCAGTGAAGAGGCAAGGCTGCGCCATGAGTTAGTAGAAGTCCCTAGTTCCACACCGACATGAAATGCGCTTAAGAAGAAATTTCCTTGGGCCAGCAGGAGAGTGGTGTTTGAATCTGTTCCGACCGGTAATCCGAACACCTCTGTAGAGTTAGTCAAAGCGTAGCGACTTCCAAGGAAGCTCAATCCAAAGAGAGGAGATAATTTGAAACCGGCAGTTACGCCAATCATTGGAGAGATGCCTGATTCCGAGGTAGTTCCGTCCGATGCTGCGGATCTATTTCCACCCATCAGTACGCCAATGTAGGCTCGCTGTTCAGAAGCTTTTTCTTCAGCGCTTCTTTCAAGCTCTTCTTTTTCTCTGTCATCTTTTGCCTGTTGTTCACTCTTATCATCTGCAAAAGCCATCGAGCACAGGCTTATTATCGAGACGATAGGAAGAATATTGAGCTTAATCCACTGAACTACTGATTCATTATTTTTGAGCGGACAGCGGGTAGACAATTCCTCGTTTGGCCCATTCTCCTAGCCAACCTACCCAGCTCTGGGATGTTCCCGCAGTTTCGATCCATTCGTTCAAGGTAGATCCCCTGTGAGCTAACTGAAGCAATTTAAACTGGAGAGGCTTCAATGTCTGGTAAGTAGAATTAAATCCGTCTCGGTAAATTACAAACCGAGAGGCTCCCAAATGACAAGTTTTTCCACTTTTCAACAGACCTTCAAACTTCCACTTTGATTTCAACAGGACGACGGAAGATTGAGTCTGTAATCTTAATGTACTCGCTGCTTCAGGAGTGAGTTGAGACAGCCACTGAGGGTTCCAATGTAACGAATCGGCGGCGTGATAAACCTGATAATCAGCCCTTTCAAAGCGCGCTAAATCCATGATCCAAGGTTTTTTAATCGCAATATCTTCGAAATGTTCGAGGAATTCAGGCAGTCGATCTCCTGCATGGACTAAGGTATAAGACTGAGGTGGGAATTCTTTGAGATAAGCCCGTATAAGGCGCCGAAATCTGGGTCTGCCTAGGCATCTTAAAACGGATCCATAGTCGTCAGCAATGCTTTCAAACAATCGGATCCACCAAGAAGTTTGGTAAATATCTAATCGCATAGATTTGCTTAAGGGGGGTAAAGGTGCAACCCAGTCCAAATTTTCAAGATCCTGTTTCGACTGATCTGATACCACTTGTCCAAATTTCAGTTGTAGCTCGCGGAGAGAAGGGGAGGGTTTCAATTTGTTTTGCATTTTGTTTCTCGACATTGCGGGCTTTGAGGATTTCGGCTTCCAGAACGTTATAGTTGGGAATATTGGCGTCCCATTCCACCATTGTATTGATTTTGCCGAAGTGGTTCACCGCCTTTCCGTAAAGGCTCCACACTTCAGCGCAGACCGGGTGATCATGAGTGTCGATTAAATATTTCTGACCTTTGTCGGTCCAGTTTGTTGAATGACCTGCAAGATGGATTTGACCTACTCTGTCCTTTGGAATGCCGGATAAGTACGCTAAAGGGTCAAATCCATGGTTCACAGAGCTTACATATATATTATTTATATCAAGCAGTAGACCACAATCAGCCGCCTCTAAAATTTCAGTTAGAAATTCCCATTCAGACATTTCATCTTGGGCGAATGAAAGATAACTGGACACGTTTTCAATCAGAATTCTTTGTCCTAGCCAATCCTGCGCCTTGGTTATTTGAGTGGCAATGTGCCTTGCTGCCTCCTGAGTGAAGGGGAGCGGAAGTAAATCATGGAAGCTCTGACCATTCACCCGAGTCCAACAACAATGATCCGAAACAATGAATGGATCAAAACGACGAATTAGGTTTTTGAGTCGCGTGAAATAAGTCTTATCCAAATCGTCTGTGGAACCCAAGGAGCCCGATACTCCATGAAGCGCTATCGGAAAGTCGCGTCTGATTTTTTCCAACGTTGCAAGGGGGCGACCTCCGTCACCTAGAAAATTCTCAGTAACAACTTCGTACCAAGAAACGGAAGAGCCCCCTTCAAGAACATCACGGTAGTGCTTAGGACGTAAACCTAAACCAAATCCTTTGTAAGGTACCACCTGCTTGTCATTTACCTTTTTAACTTCAAAGCGATTTGCCATGGGTTGAGTCACGAAGTCACTTTCCTCGTTTTTTACAGGTGATTACTTAGCTTCTGCTGGAGCTGCATCAGCTGGTTTTGCAGCATCAGTGTGTCCGTGGCAACCATCTTTGGAATCGCAGCCATCTTTAGCTTTTTTGCCGTCACAGCCGTCTTTGCCGGCCGCGTTTTTTCCTGTGCATTCTTTGCCCTTGCAATTCTTTTTCTTACAGTCGCAATGTTTACCTTTCATGTTTTTGCAATCATGCTTTGCGGCTGGATGTTCAGCAGTCGCTGCTGGTTCTTCTGCGAAAGCAGATACCGAATTAGCTGCAAAACCGGCCGATACCAAAGCTGCGATTGCTGAGGACAGAACTAAGCTACGTTTAGTCATATTTTCTCCTTAAAGGATCTAAAATCCATTTGTAATTATGTTTCAAATTCAAGTATGTCAGGAAAATCATCATGTTCAAGCTATTAAATTACAATTTGAACCACCGAGTGGCTTCTAAGTTATTCAAATGGACTTGAGGTACATTGCCGTCAATCTTAGCGGCAATTTCATACGGATCGGCTTGAAGGGGGAGGGTCACTTCCCACGATGCCAGTTGATCTTCTCCCGGGTGTAAACCATTCAGAGGGACAGGCGCACCCAGTTCAAGATACTTAGGGCTAATACTTTGATTACTCCCATTTTCGTTAAGAAAAAGCCTGATATTTGCCAATCTTGCTGGAGACTGCATTGCCCCATAATTCTTGACGTGGACCAAAATTTTGGCGGTCACCGAATTAACCAGGCCATCAAATGTTGTTTTCAAAGGTAAAAATTGGATGTCTTCATAAAATATAGCTAGATCTGGTTTCAGGGTTTGTATTCGATTTAAAATAGGTACGTTTGTTTCGGTCAACGGGGAATTCACATGAATATAATCGGCAAGAACTCTCCAGTTTTCTAACCCTGTGTCTTCCAAACCTTCAAGGGGAATAGGAACGGGGCTGTATGAGTTAAACATGCGGAGTCCTTCAATCAAGCCGCCGCCGGTTGCCACCCGGTAAGTTCTGTAAGGGTCGATGGGTTGTCCTTGGACCTTGATAGAAGCAACTGTGGGAATGCTCTGAGGAGTGAAAGCTGGAGGGGTCTGAGCAATGAAACTAAATGGATCATCATTCACATGGTCGTACCAATAGGCCGCCTCAGCCTCTTCCCAATCTGGATCCGGAATTGACGGAGAGAAAATGGGATCATAGATATAGTGCAGACCTGACACGTTTATTAAATCGAATGAGCTGATTTTTTTGCTAGCGTACAAAGCATACAAAAGCCATTGAAGAGTTTTGCCTCGCATCGGCAGAATTTTCAGAGTCCAGGACTTTTGAGTCCTCGGATCATAAACTGCAGGATTTGCGTTATAGGCATCTACGGTTCGAATAATACCGGGATGAAGTTCTCCATAGATAAAACGAGTACTTTCCAAGGAAAAGTCTGCTCCGGTTGTGTGTAAATACGCATCGGCAATTAAATTACCCATACCGGAGTTCTGCCCTCGGCGTTCGAGTTGAATCTGGCTTTCACCGATTTGGTCCGTGAAAATCGGGCCAAGGCGGGTTTCAATCTTTCCCTCGATTTTCCCGATTTGATCCAGAATTTCTAAGTTTTCTGGGATTTTTGAATCTATTTGGGTGAGTTGATATCGAAGAAGTTTTACTCGCTTATTGTCATCTATAGAGAGGTCCACCCTACCCAGGAATTCGCCCCCGGATCCGGTTTCCACGACCCAAGCTTCCTTGCCGTCCCATCGTTCGATGATCGTAG
>JBDSKY010000576.1:0-9181 GCA_039916675.1 Bdellovibrionia bacterium | reverse complement strand
TTTTATCAAAGACAAGGCGTACCTTCGGTCCATCCCATTAACAACCAGCTGCTCGAAAGCGTCTTGTAACAAAGGATTATCGAGAGAGATTTGATTTAAGAATGTTCTTCCTCCCTCCCGTGATTTGGCGCTTGCCCCTTCCATAGCAGTGCGACCCATCTCGTCTTGGGCAGATTTTAATTCTTGAATCATCCGCTTGAGCTGTCGCACTTCATCTTCGAGAGGAGGCCCTGTTCGTTGAGAGGTTGGATTTACAAGAGTTCCTGTGGGAACAGCCTTTGTCGTTTGCTTTGCCGGCGAAGTTCCAAGAACAGATCCGATAGCAGCCCCAAGAACAGCTCCAAGATCAGTGCTACTACTACCACCCTTAGCACTTGGACCTTCTTCAATATCGATGTAGCGGGTTGCGGTGATTCGCTTGCTCTTATCCTTGACGGATACCTGATCCTTCATATGACTCGCCTGCTCTAATTGGCGATCAGCAAACTGGTCAAATACCTTCACTTGTTTCTCGGCAGAGTATTTTTTAATAATTTCTTTACTCGCCTCGGGAATCCTAATTTCTACCGCTTGCTTCTTTCCTAGAGAGCGCTCAGACACCGCCGCGGTCACTTCCACAGAGGCCTTTGCCATAATTCCAAAGCCACGCTTACTTTTCTTTGTCTGAAGTATGATGGCTTCTGGCCCGAGCTCCCTTTTTACATTATCTAAAGCTTCTTGAATTGTCGGCGCTTCAAATTTCTTAACTTGCATATGCTAACCTCACCGTCCCGAAAGACTTTACGCTAACATTAGCGGTAATTTCATTATGCGATAGAACAGTAATATTTGGAATAAAGCGGTCAATAAGAGACTTCAAATGACCTCGAATTAGAGGGGAACAAAGAACGACAGCTTGATTCGCTTCCTTGCCCATTTCAAGGGCCTGCTGATTCAACTGCGCAACAAATGTTCGAACAAATTCGGGATCAACCGAGAGCTGCGCTCCTTGATCGGTTTGAATGATACCTGCTGCAATTGTTTCTTCGATAGTACGATCCAAAGTAATAAGACTAAGGGTCCCGTCAGGTCCAACTAGTTTCTTGGTGATTGTTCTCGCCAAGGCAGTGCGGACATATTCTGTCAAAGCCATAGGATCTTTCTGAGTTACTCCAAAATCGGCCAATGTTTCTAAAATAGTACGAAGATCGCGAACTGAAACGCCCTCTTTCAGAAGGGCTTTAAACACTCTTAAAATTGTACCAAGCGGTAATATATTTGACAGCAAATCTTCCACAACTTTTGGCGCCGAGACCTTAAAGGTGTCCAACAGACTCTGTAATTCCTGTCGTCCCATAAGTTCATGAATATTCTGCCGAATCAGCTCCGTCAAATGAGTAGCAATTACAGTGGACAAATCAACAACAGTATAGCCCGCGTAAGTAGCTTCCTCCTTTTGTCTTGGAGTAATCCAGATAGCATCCAAACCAAAAGCAGGTTCATGAGTAGGAATACCCTTTACAGGATCCATCACATTTCCTGGGTCCATCGCCAAAAGATTCCCCACCATCAACACTCCGGAACCTATCTGAACGCCCTTTAAGAGGACCTGATAATCACCGGGCTTGAGTTCAAGATTGTCTCTAATCCGCAGGGGTGGAATGATAATCCCCATGTCGAGCGCAAATTGTTTACGAATATTAGAAATTCTCTCTAAAAGATCTCCGTTCTGCTCTGCGTCTACAATATTGATCAAACCATAGCCAACCTCTAACTCCAAAAGGTCCACATTGAGGTAGCTTTCTAATTTTTCAGAAACTGGCTTTAATTTCTCTTGCGTTACCTTTAGCTCGGTAGCGCGTTTATCCTGGCGAGTCTTCGTAATAAGGACATATGCAGTTCCTCCCAATATTAATGAGAGAGCGACAAATGGCAAAAACGGAAGGCCTGGGATAATGGACATGAAACCCATAACACCAGACGCAGCTGCTATGGCATTAGGCTTCATAAACAACTGTTTAGAAACTTCCTGGCTGAAGTTCGTGCTCGTCGCGGTACGCGTGACAATAATACCCGCGGCAGTTGAAACTATTAAAGCAGGAATCTGAGTGACTAATCCATCCCCTACCGTTAATAACGTAAAGGTGGCTGCGGCGTCGCCGATGTCCATCCCTTTCTGTAGTGTACCAATAATAATTCCACCGACAATATTCACAACAACGATCAAGATACCGGCAATGGCATCTCCTCGTACGAACTTGGAGGCCCCATCCATAGCTCCGTAAAAATCTGCCTCACGGGCGATTTCAGACCTCCGCCGACGAGCTTCTTCCTCGTTGATTAAACCGGCATTAAGGTCCGCATCGATCGACATTTGCTTACCGGGCATGGCATCCAAAGTAAATCTGGCCGCTACTTCTGCAACTCTGCCGGCGCCCTTTGTAATAACAACGAAATTAATAATTACTAAAATTATAAACACTACAAGCCCGACGGCATAGTTTCCGCCCACCACGAATTCTCCGAAAGATCGAATCACATCGCCCGCAGCCGCAGTACCTTCCTCTGCTCCCCGAAGCAAAATCACTCGGGTAGTCGCAACGTTCAATGACAAACGAAATAAGGTAGTAATCAAAAGTAGTGACGGAAAGATACTAAAATCGAGGGCACGGGTAGCATAGACTGACGTTAAAAGGAGCACGATAGAAAAAGCGATCCCAAGCGACAACATCATATCGAGGAGAAACCGAGGAAGTGGAATAATCATTACGGAAAGAATTCCTAAGAGTCCCATTGCTAAGAAAAAGTCGGAATTTTTAGAAAGTCTTTCAAAAAAGGTCAATTATGTTCTCCTTTTCAAACGATAAACGTAAGATAATACTTCGGCAACTGCATGATAGAGCGCACGAGGAACCGATTGCCCGACTTTTACGGATTTATAAAGAGTCCGTGCCAAGGGGACATTTTCTACCAAAGGTATTCCAGCTTCGAGTGCTACTGCTTTAATTCTTTGGGCCATTAAATCCGCGCCCTTGGCTACCACTTTTGGAGCTGCCATCGAAACCTTATCGTAAACCAGAGCCACTGCAATGTGGGTAGGATTAGTCACAATCACGTCGGCTTTCTTCACAGCATCCATCATGCGCCGACGCGCAACTTCACGCTGAATCAAACGTACTCGGGCTCGCACTTGCGGATCCCCTTCCCGCTCCTTGTGCTCTTGCTTTGCTTCCTGTTTCGTCATGCGTAGATTTTTTTGATACTCTTGTCGTTGAAGGAGAAAATCTGCCGCCGCAAAAACAGAAAGAACACCCACTAGCGAAAGGAATATTACTTTTCCGTTTCTTCCCAGTTCGCCAAGTAGATAAATGGGCTCAACATTCGAGTACCTACCGGAATTGACCGCAATCGCTTTTAAAAAATAGGCGCAAATAGCCAATATCACTGTTACTTTTAAAAGTAGTCGTCCACCGTCCATAAGCTGTTTTAGACCCATGAGGCGTTGGAAGCCTTGCAGAGGATCAATTTTTTTAAAATCTGGGGCAAGTGGCTCCAGAGTAAAAATAACGCCTATTTGAGCAAAACTACTTAAAACCCCAAGCACAAAACCTACTCCACAGATCGGGAAACCGACAAATATCATCATTCTGAGGGACTTCATCAAATACTGACCCACAATTTGCGGGGAACCCAAGTCTGCCTTTGCCGATAGGTCCGTTCGAAACACCTGCCGCATAAATTCAGCGAGATCTGAACCGAAACGAGGTGCCATGACATACATTGCAACACCAACAGATAGCAGCACGAGGAGTCCAGTCACTTCTTTACTTTGAGAAACAATACCCTTAGATCGATACTCCTCAAGGCGATGGGGGGACGCCTCTTCCGTTAAGTCTTCTCTGGACTGATTCTCCTTATCATCTGCCAAAGTTAGCTCCTAGAGGCCATGGCAATCATGGCCCCCTCCATCCAATCATTCATCTGTCCAAAAATGCTGATAACATCTTGCTGAAATCCTGGAATGTTAAAATAGATTACCGAAAATCCCAACAGAGTCGTAATTCCAAGGGAAAGCACCATGACGTTAAGTTGTGGCATTGCTTTAGAAAGTACGGCAAAAATTATATTCACAGAAAATATTGAAACTGCGACCGGACCGGCAATCTGCAGACCAAATGCCAAAACTTGGCCGGTCATATGAATCAAGCGCTGACTAAAAATCGTGTTGAGACTAGCTCTTCCCAGCCCAACAATGCGGTAACTATCCAGTGCCGCCCGAATCATTATGTGGTGCCCATCCAAAACAAGAAATAGCAACATTGCAATAGTGGTTTGAAACTGAGCAATAACTTCTGTTTGAGATTCCTGGTGCGGATCAAACTGACTGGCAGTCGCGAACCCCATAAAACTACCGACAAAGTTGGCTCCTACGCTAATCGAATCAAAAACCAATCGACAAGTGAACCCTAATGCCAAACCAAAAACTATTTCTAATCCAATTGTAGAAAATATTCCAACCGAGGTGGCTGCCCATGTTTTAGCTTCCGCTGGATTAATCTTTCCAGAAGCCACTAAGGCGGGATAAAGCACTAAGGACGCAGAAACAGCCAGTAGAATCTTGACTGGCCCCGGTACCAATTTATCTCCAATAAAAGGCAAAATTGAAAACAAGACGCTGTACCTTACCAGCACTGCGAAAAAAGTAAGTAATTCAGGAATATTAAAATTAAAAAGTGACACTATCTTATCATGCCTCCGGCATTTCCCAGGACATCGCTGGTATATTGGCGAAGCACTTCAAGCATCCAGGGAGCCATAACAGTTAAAACTGCCAATACCGCAACCATTTTTGGTATGAAAGTTAACGTAGACTCATTAATCTGAGTAACGGCTTGTAAAATACTGACGATAATCCCGACACTCATGGCTGCCAGGAGAAGTGGACCCGCCAAATAGATGGTAGTCTTTATCGCCTCTGACGCCAATGACATCACCATTTCTTCTGTCATTCAGTCTCTCCTTTTCAGCCGAAGCTTTTTACCAGACTTCCAATCATTAGCTCCCAACCATCCACTAGAACAAAAAGCATCAATTTAAATGGAAGCGATATCATAATAGGTGGCAACATCATCATCCCCATGGCCATCAGGACACTGGCAACGACCATATCCAGAACCAAGAAAGGGAGATAAAGCATAAATCCAATTTGAAACGCGGTCTTAAGTTCACTTATGATAAAGGCAGGAACCAGAACATACGTAGGAACACCAATGCGGTTATTCGGCTTAGCTTCTTTTGAAAGCGACAAAAAAAGCTCAAGGTCCTTCTCGCGTGTCTGATTAAACATGAACTCACGTAATGGCCCCTCCGCACGTTCGAAAGCCACGGACTGACTGATCTTCTCACTGAGATAGGGATCAATCGCCCGTGCCGAAATCACCTTCCAGGTGGGAGCCATAACAAAAAATGAAAGAAAAAGAGAAAGGCCTACAATCAATTGATTGGGTGGCATTTGCTGGGTACCCAGAGCCTGCCGAACAAAACTTAAAACCACTACTATTCTAGTAAAAGAAGTCATCATAATCAGGATCGATGGTGCCAATGAAAGCACCGTTAACATCATGATGATCCTGAGAGAAGATACCATATCAGAAGGCTTTTGATTATTTGCAAACGAAAGGCTCAGAGAAGGAAGAGTTATCCCCGATGTACCTGGAATAAAGGAGCCTTTGGATTGTGCTGTCTCGGCATAAGCTTGGGGTAATAGGAATGTCGCAAACGTGATTGCAAACGCCGTAAGCACTATCTTCATAATTGCTTCAGCCCCTCAAGCCTATTTTTAATTCTAGACCGTGCGCTAGGAACCAGGGAAGGAGAGTCAGAATTATTGGATGACATAGAATAAGTGGCCCCACCACTTTGAAGGTTCGAAGACGGCCTGACTTTTTCCGGATTTAAAAAGTCTGCGAAAATCGGATCATTTGCAAGACCGGCTTGAGCAAGAGCTGTATCATTCTCAAAATCCAGAATATTTGCATCTCCAATATCTGCACCATCTCCCGGGAGCTGGGTAATTAAATTAATTGCTTCGTTAGAAACTCCTAGAACTAAAAGTCTTCCGCCTATTTTCACGACGGCCAAACTTTTTTTCGGATCTAAATGATGAGTAGAAATTATTTCAATCATCTCCCGATCTTTAATCAGCTTTTTCTTTGCCAACTTTCCTAACGTATGGAGCCAGCTCTTTCCAGCGGAAGTAGTTTTAAGCTTTTTACCCAAAGCCGCTAACGAGCAGAGGAGAAGGATAACAAGGCCCAACTTGGCTACTACTGGCCAAACGGGAGGTAAGGGCTTCCCCCCGGTCAAACGGGCCTTCTCTCCCACTTCAGATTTTACGGCAGGATAAATTTTGGAATTTTGACTTTCTGACAGTTCTTTGGACCCGGCATCAAGCGGGTTCTCAGTCGAATCGTGATCTTCCAGTTTGTCAATACCTTGCGAAGAGTCAGTTCCTCGGATCACTTTTTGAAGGAGGGCTTGCTCGTCAAGCGCGTCCGCCGCTTGCTCTGCATCGGCAGCTAATTGCTCCTTGTCTTTCTTCTCGACTTTTTCTGGCTCATCTTTTGTTGAATCCACGAACTTTGGAGATAGCTGAGCCGTCGATTGCGCTAATAACTGTTCTTTGGCCGATAACAGAGGTTGCTCTAATTTGACTGTGACAATTTCACCTTTGGTAATAATTTTTATCTTTCTCTTCAGATCTGCGACTTTGCCCCGAAGGGTGAAGCGGCAACGTACAAGCTTAGGTGAATATTGATACGCGAATATCTTTGAGAAAAACTTGCCTTGAATCGGTATTATTTTCGCAGGGTAGACCGCTACATTCTTCAAATTTATTTGAAAGATGTCATTCACATACTCCGAACTAATCTGCGATTCCGCAACTTTACCGTCAAAAACTAAGTAAAATTCGGAAGGATTCTTAACCTGGACGTGTTTGAGCACAGGCATGGCAAAGGAATTTGCAGGAAATTTAAGGATCAAAAAAGCTATTCCAATCATTCCCTTCAAACTCTTGTTCAGAGAGGTATTTTTTCTCATGAATGCGTCTCTCCTTCTCACTTGTAATCTCACTTAAGTTGTTCAATTCTCTCGACAGGAGAAATAATGTCCGTGATGCGGACGCCAAATTTCTCATTCACAACGACTACTTCTCCTCTTGCGATTAATTTGTCATTTACAAGTACTTCCAAGGGTTCACCCACAAACTTAGACAGTTCAATTACAGACCCTTGGGCTAATTGGATTACTTCCCGAATCTCCATCTTTGATCTTCCCAGCTCAACGGTGAGCTTTAGAGGAATATCAAGAATAAAGTCTAAAGACTGGACAGGTGGGCCACTTACTTTAGATGCTGTGGATCCACGGTTTCCAGATTTGCCACCTGGGGCGCCACCACCGTCGGCCGCCGAAAGCGAGGCGCCAAAATCTCCCATTCCTTGATCTGCTGTTGCGGGTTCAGCCATATATATTTCTCCTATTCCGTCTCAGTAAAACGAGTTACTTGTACTGCGCGATTTCCCCTGGAAACCCCAAAAAAACATTTCAACTTAGGAACTTCCTCTATCAATATGTCGAGTTCTCCATCTGCGTCCTGTGTCAGCGGGATTACATCTCCTATATTGAGATTAACCAGATCACCAACCGTTATAGGAGCATTGCCTAGATTCACCCGAATATTCACTTGCGTTTGTTTGAGATGCTCTTCCATATGAGCACGCCATTCCATATCGCCACGGTCAATCTCAGTCTGAAAGGAAGCATTCAGTTTATTTCGGATCGGCTCGATAGTAGCGTAGGGAATAACAAGAGCGATGGTCCCACTGGCATTTTCCAATTCAATTTCAAAAATAGTAGAAATAATTACGTCAGAAGGAGGGACGACCCCAACGAATTGGGGATTCACTTCCGTCCTCAAAAAACTGATATCTACCTTATGAACAGGTGCCCACGCCTCTTCCAAATCTTTAATGGCGAGGTCCATAACTTTTTTCATAATCGATAATTCGATCCGCGTAAATTCCTTGCCTTCAATTTTTGTATAGGGACGATCGGTTCCACCAAAAAAGCTATCCACCAAGGCATAGGCCAATTTTGATTCATACACCAACAGTGCTGATCCGCGCAGACTTTCGAATCTCATGATGCACATACAACTAGGTATCGGCAGGGTGTTGACGAATTCTCCGAATTTAAAAAGATCCGTTGATATGATATTAATCGTCGCTATTTTTCGGAGAGCGTTGGAAAGCGACATTCGATACAGTCTGATAAATCTTTCATAAATAATATCTAATGTTGGCATTCGACCGCGTATTACGCGATCTTGACTGGTTAAGTCGTAAGGAGCTGCTCCATCATTTTTATTTACTGTCCCGGTATTCTGAGAACTATCAGTGCCGCTTACGGATGCATCATTAAAGGACTGATCAGTGGTATCATCAGCATTTTTGTCTACGGCACCTAATAGCGCGTCTACTTCTGCTTGAGTTAAAGCCTGATTCATAGTTCAGCCATCCTAGCTTTCTTCCTTCAGCTCTGGGCTTCCTTGCCCCGAACCGATCAACCTGTTAAAGCGAATCCGGTAAAGAAGACACTTTTAATTTTTCCGCTAATCAAAAAACTATTGATTGAGGTTTTGATCTCCTCTTTCAGATATTCTCTGCCTTCCACCGCAGCTAAGTCGGCAGGGCGCTTACTATTGATGAGATCGATAATGGTATTTCGTACCTGAGGTACTTTGAAGTTTACTTCACTTTCGACCTCTTCGGTGGGTACTTCAAGCGAGATACTTACTCGGATAAATTTCGGATTGATGCTACCAGGCGTCGAAAGATTCACGGTAAACATTTCCAAATTAATCATCTTACCAAAATCAGAACCCTTCTTTTCGTCTTTCTTCTCGCCTTCTTTCCCTTCACCCTGGCCTTTTTCCTTTACCTCGCCTTCGGAGGCACGCAGAACAATATCTTCAGCGGTCTGGCGCGTCTTCTCTCGTGCAAACGAAATAAATAGGATGGCTACCATCCCTATAGTAATTAAGATATTTACCACGGAAAGAATCGTGACAAGATTCCCACCAGCCTGACCACGATTATTTAAAATGACTGCTTTCACGCTCTTCATGATCTAAATATCCCCC
>JBDSKY010000575.1:0-5813 GCA_039916675.1 Bdellovibrionia bacterium | reverse complement strand
ACCAAATTGGTCATACATTTGGCGTTTTTGGGGATCCGAAAGAACTTCATAAGCTTCTGACAATTCTTTAAACTGTTCTTCAGCTTTTTTGTCTCCCGGATTTTTGTCAGGATGAAACTGAATAGCAAGTTTGCGGTAAGATTTCTTAATATCCTCAGCCGTAGCAGTACGAGCTACGGCTAAGATTTCGTAATAGTCGCGTTTATTAGCCATAAATTAAGCGCCCGACAAACTGCCAGCAGTTATCGCTGTAATACTTTGCACACATTCTCCAGTTTGATCTCAAAAAGCTTTAATAATCAAACTTCTTTATAATCAGCGTCTATTACATCTTCAGCTTTTTTCCCTTTTTGCTCAGCATTAGCACTAGGGTTTTCGCTATTAGCTTGATGCTCTGGTCCATTTCCCATGCCATTAGCTTGGGCACCAGCAGCTCCGGCTCCTGCAGTCTTATACATCTGTTCCGCCATCTTATTGGATACAGAAGTGAGGTTTTCCGTAGCTTTTTGGAGTTCCTCTAAGTTTTTGCTATCGAGGTGTTTTCTAGCTTCAACAACCGCTTCTTCGATCTGCTTTTTGGTATCATCAGCGATTTTTTCAGCATTCTCTTTGACGGTCTTTTCGATGTTATAGATCAAGCCGTCCAGAGTATTGCGGGCGTTCACGAGCGCCTTTCTCTTTTCGTCCTCTTCTTTATGGGACTCGGCTTCCTTTTGCATCTTTTTGATTTCGTCTTCAGACAATCCGCCTGATGCAGTGATCTTTATGGATTGTTCTTTGCCTGTTCCAAGATCCTTGGCGCCTACATGAACAATGCCGTTAGCATCAATATCAAAGGTCACTTCAATTTGTGGAACGCCTCGAGGAGCGGCCGGAATTCCAACTAGGTCAAATCGGCCTAAGGACTTGTTATGTTCTGCAAATTCGCGTTCTCCTTGGAGCACGTGAATGGTAACTGCGGACTGGCTGTCTGCCGCAGTGGAGAACACTTGGGATTTTTTCGAAGGGATTGTCGTATTTTTTTCGATTAACTTTGTAGACACTCCACCCAGGGTTTCGATTCCAAGAGAAAGAGGAGTCACATCGAGAAGAAGGACATCTTTCACGTCACCCTTAAGTACGCCACCTTGAATAGCTGCGCCTACTGCAACAACTTCATCAGGATTAACGCCCTTGTGGGGTTCTTTACCAAAGATCTCTTTTACCTTCTGCTGGACGCGAGGCATGCGGGTCATTCCACCCACAAGAATAACTTCGTCAATCTTACTTTTAGAGACCCCTGAGTCTTTAATGCAAGTTTCGCAAGGAGCAACTAATTTATCGATCAAGTCAGCTACAAGAGCTTCTAGCTTTGAACGAGATAATTTGATGTTTAAATGCTTTGGACCTGAAGCGTCTGCTGTAACAAAGGGTAAGTTAATATCTGTTTCAGTAGTGCTTGAAAGCTCGTGTTTAGCTTTTTCAGCAGCTTCTTTGAGACGTTGCAGAGCCATTTTATCTTTACGGAGGTCGATTCCGTTTTCTTTTTTAAATTCTTCGGCCAACCAATCAATAATTCTTTGGTCGAAATTTCCACCGCCTAAAAAGGTGTCGCCATTGGTCGCCTTAACTTCAAATACCCCATCGCCCATTTCTAGGATTGAAATATCAAAGGTACCGCCGCCTAGGTCAAATACAGCCACAGAATGGTCTTTGCCTTGCTTATCCAAGCCGTAGGCTAGAGCTGCGGAAGTGGGCTCATTAATGATACGTTTTACATCTAGACCGGCAATACGACCGGCATCTTTTGTAGCTTGGCGTTGAGCATCGTTGAAGTAAGCCGGTACAGTAACAACAGCTTCTGTAACGGGTTCTCCCAGATAGTCTTCAGCAGTCTTTTTCATTTTCTGCAGTACGAGAGCCGAAATTTCTTGAGGAGAATAATCTCGATCTCCAACCCGGATCCAAGCATCACCATTCTTGGCTTCAACAATTTTGAATGGGGTTACTTTTGTAAATTCCTGAACTTCTTTGGAATTGAATTTACGTCCTAGAAGACGCTTAGCTTCAAAAATAGTTTTTTCAGGATTAGTGATAGCCTGCCGTTTAGCTGCCTGGCCTACCAGCTTTTCTCCGGAACTTACGAAAGCCGCAATAGAAGGAGTAGTGTTCGCACCTTCAGAATTTGGGATAACTTTTGGTTCTCCCCCTTCTAAAACCGATACACATGAATTAGTGGTACCTAAGTCAATTCCAATTATTTTACCCATAACTTCCTCGTCTTTCTCATTCCTAAATATTCTCTATCCGTTAACACTTAACTTATAGAGTTGATCTTTTGCTAACCTAAATTTTAAATTCTCTTAATAATTAATCTGGGTCTTAATTCCCATTCGTCAACTATCTTTATTTTTGATCTTTTACTGGCTCAGGACCGTCGCTTAAAATGACCCGAGCAGGACGAAGGAGCCGTCCATGTAAAGTGTACCCAGAACTCAGTTCTTTCGAAATTATGCCGACAGGGAGATCAGATTTCTCCTGGCCCACAGCTTCGTGAAGATTTGGGTCAAAGGGCTTGTTTAAGCTTTCAATGGACTGCACACCTTGTTTTTGCATGGCAGATTTAAATTGATTGAGTACCAATTTAAGTCCATCTATCAGGGTTTTATCGGTGTCGGCAGGGGTGTGGGAAATCGCTAGCTCTAAATTATCAGCTGTTTCTAACAAATCCCTAGCTACGGATTCCCAGCCGAACTTAATTAAATCAGAACGTTCTCTTTGCGCTCTTTTTTTAAAGTTTTCAAACTCAGCGTAAAGATAGACATATTTAGCGTCTTTCTCTTTCAACTGGTCTTCTAACCCTTTGATTTGCTGTTCGAGAGCCGCCACTGGTGATTGAGGTTGACCTGCAAGATCACCATCTGAGGGGCCGTCTGTCTTTTTGTCTTCGGTAAAGCCAGTTTCACTGGATTGAATCACTTCGATATCCTCCGGATAAAACCCAATATGCGTACGAAAAAACCGAAGTCAAATTTTGATGTAAATTAATTTCATCAGGCTAATGCTCGAATTACATGGTCCGAGAGCGCGAAGCCCCTACTGGTCAGGCGAAGGTGGTTAGGTTTGCCTGGATGCATTTCCAGTAGCCCAGTAGACTTTAAAGTTGAAACTCGGTTTTTTTGAATCGAGGTCGTCAGCCAGCTTTCCGGAAAACCTTCATTCAAGCGAAGAGATAGCATCCATTTTTCAAGTTCTAATTGTTCGGGGGTAAGCGTCTCAGTCCATTCGATCGTGGATTCGCCTTGTTCAAGCAAACTGGAATATTTGTGAAGGGACGAGACATTTTTCCAGCGCTGTTGAGTTTGCGCATTATAGGAGTGCGCAGAAGGGCCGAAACCCAGGTAGGAGCCCCCTTGCCAATAGTGAAGATTGTGGCGGGCCTTTTTATCCGGCTTTGCAAAGTTAGAGATTTCGTAGTGTTCGAATCCTTGTTCAGTCATCCAGTTATGGATAAACAATAAATGTTCGAGCTGAATGTCTTCATTAGGCAGGCTGGAAAACATTTTATGATGCGGAGCCAAGGTTAACAAATAGCAACTTAAATGAGTGACAGGGAAATCAGTTAAAATTTTGAGAGCCTCGGTCAAATCGGCTTCTGTTTGGCCGGGTACACCGCAAAGTAGGTCTACGGAGACATTGTCAAAACCCGCCTTAAATACGTTTTCTAGCGCTTTTAATACGGCCTCGCGCGAATGTACTCGCCCGAGCATAGTCAATAGATCAGGTCTCATGGCTTGAACGCCCATACTAACTCGATTGATGCCTAAGCCCCGATAAGCCTTGAGAGATTCATAGTCGATGGATGATGGATTTGCTTCCATGGTCCATTCCGTAGCAGAGGTAATGCTTGTGTTTTTCCAAAGGTCTTCCAGGCATCTTGCCATAGAATCTACTGCAGTCATCGAGGGAGTACCGCCTCCAAAAAAGATAGTATCTAGCTCTGGAGCTAACAAATGGGATGATTGCTGTATTTCACGACGAAGAGCTTTCTCAAATTTATCTGAATCGCCCGGTTTAGTGCGTTCTCTACCCAAGGAGTAAAAGTCGCAGTAATGGCACTTAGCTTCGCAAAAGGGAAAATGGATATAGAGGGACTTCATGGGCCGGGATTATTTAGCAGGTATTGAATTGAAAGTCTTGTCAAAAACTTTCAAAGTTTATCCTGGATTTCAAGTCATGAGACAACTAGGTTTAGGGGAACTATATGGCAAAACTAATACAGCCCGAACAAATTCAGCTTTCAAATGGAATCCCAGTCATTCTGCAGCAATATGATGGACCAGCTGCTTCCACCTACTGGTGGGTGCGAACCGGGAGTGTTGACGAGGCGCCCAAGGAGGCGGGATTTGCTCATTTCTTGGAGCACATGCTTTTTAAAGACGCTTCAGCAAAGGAAAGCGGCCGGGCCTCGACGGGGCAATTGGCAGGAATGATTGAGTCGTTGGGTGGGGACATCAATGCCTATACATCCTTTGATCAGACTGTTTATCATGTAACTTGTGCAGCCAGGCATTGGGAAAAAGTTTTGGATGCATTCGGTAGAATGGCGAAGCCTCAAAAGTTTCTGGCTGCCGACTTTATGCGTGAACGAGAAGTGATTCTTGAAGAATTGCGAAAAAATGAAGATTCGCCGAGCCGGCAACTTTTTCAAAGTTTGTTTTCTACTACCTTTGGAAAGCACCCTTATGGGCGTCCTGTTATTGGTTTTGAAAAAATATTGAAAGAAGCAAAGCTGAGAGACCTAGAGAGTTTCTATAATCACAATTATGTATCTGAAAAAATGGGATTGATTCTTGTAGGCCCGATTGAAGATGCAAAAGGGGCTCGTAAAAAGGCCATTATTCGGTCTCTTGAAAAACGATTTGGAAAGGGCATCATTCCTCGTAAGAAAGCCGTTGAACGTCCTCGTACCCAGATTCAAGGTCTTGCTGCAAAATCTCAGTGGAAAAACAAGCCTTTTGACGTTAAATCACCGACGTTGATTTTTTCATTTAGAGTTCCAGAGTTAGGGCACGAAGACTTGCCAGCACTCGACCTTCTCGCCAGTGTTTTATCAATGGGAGAGCTTTCGAGGCTTTACCAGCAGCTTTTTAACCAGAAGTCGATTGTCACGGATGTGTCGGGAGGCGTCTATGTTCCCAATGATCCAGGCATGTTCTATATTCAAATGGAAACGGATTCTGTTGACCGATTAGAGGCGGCCGCTGCCGAGGCGTTTAGCGTGATTAAGAAACTTGTCGAGGAAGGGCCCACAGCTGAGGAGCTAGCCCGGGTTATGGTTAACTCTGAGAGTGAACGGCTGTACGCTACTCAAACTGCGGATGGAATGGCGGGTCGCCTCGGGTTTCTCAAGTTTATTATCGGAGATTTGAATTATGATCAGGAATATATAGAGCAGCTACGTTCTACGACCACTGATAAAATCAAGGAAGTTGCAAAAAAATACTTAGATTTTAGGCGAATGAGTGGTGTTATTTTAGTTCCCAAAGAAAATGCAGACTATGATTTTAGCGGGATTGAGCGCCTGGCTAATGCTACTTTTAACCCGGGAGAAGAGATTTCACAGGAAGCCGCACCAAAAATGCGGGCCGTCCCTCGTCAAAAGAATAAAGATAAATATCCTCTGGCCCTTACCTTTCCCTCCGGCTTAGAGGTTCGATTTTGCGAACGGCCCACATCTCATGTGATGAGTATCCATGCTTCTGTTTTAGCAGGTGTTCGCCTTGAAGTTTCTAACCCGATTGAGAGTGCTGCTATGGACTGGGGCTCCAGTT
>JBDSKY010000574.1:0-4521 GCA_039916675.1 Bdellovibrionia bacterium | reverse complement strand
CGGGTGCCTGAATTGCATTTTCAACGAAGCTCTTCACTGATTCAGGGAGGGCAGGCACAGTTGTTAAAAAATTTGATGGAATAGGCTTTCCAGCGAGACAAAACAGATGTCTCTTTTCAACCAAAGTTAACCTCAAGGCCTCTCCGATACGATCAAGAACTTCAGATGAAGGCTGAATATCTCGGGCCTGTTCCAACCAAGTGTACCAGGCTGATCCGACACCAGCGAGTTCAGCAACTTCTTCACGACGGAGCCCAGGAGTGCGCCGACGCGAGGATCCTAGGAACGATTTTGGAATGTCTTTGATTTTCTCCCGCCTATTTCTTAGGAAATTGGCAAGTTCACGACGCTTTCTTCCTTCTTCCGTTACATTAGTCATATGGCTAGCGCTAACTAACAGTTAGACGCTTTGAATTAAAGAATAAAATCAGCCCACCCTCCAGCTCAGAGAACTCGATCCGGGTGAGCCAACAAGTAAGTATTAAAGGGAATTAATTTTTAGCATCGCTAGTGCTGACTGAAGATTTCGCAACCATTTCAGCTAAATCCTCTTCCATAGATCTCTGTAAGTCAGCTTTCGTTTCTTTAAAACTACGCTTGTCCGCGACAGACAGAGCCTTGATATAGGCCCGACTTATTTCTCCCCGAACCATAAGTTTTCCATTTACTGGATAAACTTGAATCACTCCAAAATTAGTATCATTCGAAACACGGCCATCGCCATTGAAACGCAGGTCAATTCTACTCTGATATTTACCGAGCTTGGGAGTCATTGAAAAACCATGACGAAGTTCCCATTGGCTCACTAGAGAGTCAGCAAGAGCTTGCTGGCTATCTACTCCAAATTCGGTCCTAAATTCGGCTAGCACAGGGTAAATAGAATACCGAGGGAGATCATAAACCATCCACTTCATTCCATTAAAAGTAGCCACTCCACCACTGTAAACTAAACTTGCCACAGCGCTTGTGGAAGAAGATATAACTGAATACCCTCCCACTGCAGCTGCCACGATCGGACAGAAAACTAATGGGAACGCTACCTTGGTAGCATCCCAGGTGATCATTAAAGGACTCAATATCAGAGGGCCCGCCACTTTAACACCCGTCTCAAGGGTAGAAAAAACCGCTTCACTCGGGGCCTCGATAACTAAATAAAAGGCTCCTTCAATCATCGTCCATACCGCCCAGCCAGAATACTTCATACTCCCAACTAGGGGCGAGTCAGTGTGATAATAGGCATCGTTGGCCTTCTCAAAGTTAACCCGAAATACCTGTGGGATTCCTTCAATACTTTTCCACGGACGATTCAAAATATTCGGAGCATATTTGCGAGCATTATCCTTGGACCACAGGGCGGCCCCATACACATCATGAACATGCTTCGGATCATAAAAGTCGTTTCTAAGATTTAGCAATTCATTCGAATCGACGGTATGCTCGAGAGTTTCCTTTGCCATCCTAAACCCTTCTTCTACTCCAAGAACAATCCAAGTATGCTTTCCATCGATCGAACCCTTCATGAAAATGTCGTGAGCAACTTCGATCGAAGTTTGACTGTGAACATCCTGCGCAAAAGCGGATACCCCGGCCAAAGGCATGAGAGAAGAACAAAAAAGGGCCGCTACTACTAATCTCTTAAAATTCACAAAATCTCCTAAAAATGAAGCATAGGCACTCCCCCTATTAAGATAAGAGCCTGGCCTAACTGATTAACGTTCCTAACAAAAGCGATAATAACGATAAAATTTATCAGTAAAACAGTTGCTTCTTTATCCTAGTACACACTTATCCCGGTACTGAGCCCTACCTGCCTTACCGGGATGACCCCACTAGGCAAAAAAATACCCTTAAACGGCCGGACCATTTGAGCCTCCTTCGCGAATTGCCGAAGGGCGTACTTCCAAAGCAGTCTTGCGCATTTGAAGACATTGCTCTGCAGTAAAAAAAGTAGAGGTTCCGTAAATTATCGGATTCATCAAGTTCTTAACGTTACTCACATGATTCAAACTCAGATAATGACCCAGTTCATGGGCGACAAGTCCAGGATAGGAAGCGACGGGGGCTTCCATGACAACGCCTGATGGACTCTCACCCGGCATGGCGGTCCAAGCATTCGCGCTGCCCATTTTTTCATGGTCCCAGTTTTGGGTATTGATTACGACCAAATAGCGTGAATCATCAAACGGTTTACGAAACACCTTCATGTCTTCCGACGACTGGACTTTAAATGAAAGTCCGTAAGAAGCTGAATCTAAGGCGCGGTAAGCCTCCATTTGGAAACGGATCCTACAGCTTTGAAAATAGGGATTAATTCGAGCCACAAGCTCTTTTACACTATCCTTACTTAAGATAGGTTTTCCATCTTCACGAAAAAACTCCACAAACTTGAGAGCCATCGTCAAAGGGAGGCTTTGGGCTGAATTTAAATCGGCCCTCAAATTCTCTATTAGCGGTATGGAGCCCAGATCCAGTTTATAGCCCTGTACAAGTGGGACACTCGCTAACGCGGTAGAAAGACTAGCTTTCAGAATCAAAGCTAAAACGCCGGGGACAAACCAGCGCGACATCACAAATTTAATCTGGAGAGAAATCATATGCTAACCTGGGAGAAATTACTGTTAATCTGCCAGCTCAGCAATACACCGAATGTTATGAATGAATGCAAGAGGAAAAAGCTGAAAACACTCGCCCCTAGCGGTCGCCTTTCAAATGAAACTTAACGGAGAAAAAGAACAGGAACGGGATATTTTATCTTCTCACAGAAAAAATCTGAGACGCTATTTCCGCGATTTGGGCCTGAGCACTGTTCACTACGGATTGACGTTGAGGCCCTTGAGACGCAAGATCTTCTCTTAGAAGATCAGCTGCTCTTGCACTCATATTAGCTAGGATTTTTTCTTTCAACTCTTGGGACGCGGTCCTTAATGCAATTCTAAATAGTTCAACAGGGACTTTATTTAACAGAGCCTGAATCCCTGCACCGTCCAGCTGAACCAGATCCTCAAAGCCAAACATCTTCTGTTTGATATTCTGAGCTATCTCGGGATTCCTCTCGGCCAGATTGGCCAATAATCTATCACGATCCTCTTTGGGCATGTAATTGAGCATTTCTGCTACGGACTTTAGCCCATCGAAATTTTTCTTGTCTGACCCAGTTCCGAGACCCTTCGGCGAACCCTTGTTTGAATTATTGCTTGCCATTTTCGTCCATCGGTTGCCCGTTAGGTTTTGCCACGTGTCCTAAGAAAAGCACGACTTTCGTAGCTTTATTCCAGATTAAAAAAGTGAAAGGATGATCCGCATAAAAGGAAGCAGCCGCCGATACGGATGCCGGTTTTCGTAAAACAAAATTTGCAGACGTGGAAGCAGTTGTGCCTTCTTCAGAGACTGCTATGACCGCTTTATGATACATTTTGCTCAGATACAAATCTCGTTTACCGGTCATTCCTGAAAAATCCGCAAGTTCAGGTGTAAAAGCGTCTTCAATTCCCATGGATTTCAGCCCTTCGGTGATATCCTCAGTTACACTCATTTCAAATTTAGGCAGAAGCACGTTAACTTCTAACGGCGTCATTTCAGATAAGAGCGACTCCACCCCATTCCTGCTTAAGGCCTCTTCGATCGAACTCAGTCCTTGAGCGGAATCCGGCAATAAAATGTCCATCACAAGATCTTTTTCTGTGTAGGGCAGCTCCAGTATTTGAAAATCATTTAATTTTTTATGCTTGAAAGTGCCCGTGGTCTTCATAAAGTTGGCCTTTAGCCTAGTCCCCGGAAAGACAGTAAAAATATCCTCATGCGTACCAGCTTTGTCGAAAGGGGTCGCCCAATCTCCTCGAAAGAAAATAACACTGCTTAAAAGCATTTTCATGGAGCTATCAAAGGAGTCTACCTCAACAAATTCCTTTACCTTGCTGTTGGTTCTCTCTTCTACCCAACCATTGATCCGATCTCTTAGAAAATCGGGCGCTTTCGTAAAGTCAACGAGCCAGGGCCTAACATCATAATTTCGATCGCTGCCATCCATATAGGAGTTGAGAAGGTGGTGCTCTTTCTGCACCCAAAGCCGATTCGCAACCCAAAGCTTAGAGAAAGCTTCGGGTCTGAGAGTCCAAGTCTGGGCTCTTCCAAGCTGTCTAGCCGTTTTGTTACGCGCACCAAACGCAGCTAATCCCATTGCCAATGACAGGCCATAGGGAGATATCACCGTATTTTCTAATTCTTTAGATCGTGTGAGAGCCCTAAAAAGCCTAGGAGAAAATTCTTTATGAGAATACTGGGCGGACCATACGTATCCAGGAAAACTCCAACTGGAAAGCGTCAATAGGCCGATGATGAGATAACTAGTAGGCCGCTCTAGTTTTATTTTCATAATGTTAGTTTAACCCGATTGGGGAAACTTGCCTAGAAACTTGCATTGTTTTTATCTACAACAGACATAATTTATCAAGTATGAAGACTCTTACTGAAAAATCTCAAGCGCTCGTTCCTTGGCAATCTTACGGAAAAGCCCACCTTGAC
>JBDSKY010000573.1:0-4463 GCA_039916675.1 Bdellovibrionia bacterium | reverse complement strand
ATTTAGCCTCGTAAGAATAAAATTCGTGAGTCGGCGCTATCTCACCAGGGACGCTTACCATTGCGGGATCGCCGTAATTAGCGCTCTCCAAAACTGCGAACTCTATTTCCCTAGCATTGACCGCTTTCTCAATTAAAACTTTGGTGTCGTAACGAAACGCATCGTCTATCGCAGCTTTAAGCTGACTAGGTTCCTTCACCTTGTGCACTCCAACACTAGAACCTAAATTGGCTGGTTTTACAAAAACCGGGTAGCTTAGCTGACTGTCTACTTGCTTTTGGACATCCTGAATCCTTTGCTGCCATCTACTTTTTTTCAAAGCAATAAAAGGAACAATGGGAAGGCCTCCATCTCGGGCCAGTCTTTTAGCCACATCTTTATCCATCCCAGCAGCGGAACCCAGGACCCCGGACCCGACGTAAGGAACTTCCCCTAGCTCAAACAGTCCCTGAATTGCTCCGTCTTCACAAAGGGGACCGTGCATGACGGGAAAAACGACATCGATTGCCAAACTTTTAAAATCCCCTGCCACAACAACAGGAGCATTTTCATAAATCGTTAAGGATTCCTGGCTTTTATCGATCAAACACTTTTCAATCATACCAAAATCGCCTAGGCGCCAGACCCCCTTTTTATCGATCCCAACAGGAATCACATCAAATCGAGTCCGATCCAAATACCTGATTACGGAAGCCGCCGACCTCAGCGAGACTTCGTGCTCCCCCGATTTTCCTCCATAAATGACCATGATACGTAGTTTTTTTGCATTTTTCATCGCGACTCCTAGCTCTTCTGTTGCTTCAGTGGGATTTTATAGTAATGTCGGGTTTTAAAGGAAGAGAAATCATGTCAGATTCTAAGGGTAGTCTTAGCCACCAACTTTGGCACTCCAGCGATCTTTACAGAAATGCCGTATTGGAATTGCAGGAAGCTGCTGACACCATGAGGCTAGATCCTAATATTGCAGAGCGACTCAAAGTTCCCAAACGTGCCTTGATTGTCAGCGTACCTGTGCGCCTGGACGATGGAAGTATCCGATGCTTTGAGGGTTACCGCGTTCAGCACAACATGACTCTCGGGCCTGGAAAAGGCGGGATTCGTTTCCATCCTGAAGTTAATTTGTCTGAAGTCGCAGGACTTGCGATGCTAATGACATTTAAATGTTCTCTGGTTGGTCTTCCACTCGGCGGAGCCAAAGGCGGGATTCGCGTGGATCCCTCTATGCTTTCACGACAAGAAGCGCAAGCCCTGACCCGACGCTATACTAGCGAAATCAATATGATTATAGGTCCTGATAAGGACATTCCTGCCCCTGACGTAGGTACAGATGCCCAGCATATGGCTTGGATGATGGATACCTATTCCCAAGAAAAAGGCTTCGCGGTTCCTGGCGTGGTTACTGGTAAACCTATCGAAATTGGCGGATCCCTAGGACGTGCCGAAAGTACAGGACGAGGCGTAATTTATACCGTTCAGCACGCTGCAAAACACCTGAAAGATACTGGCAAGCCCGGCCCTAGAATGGATGAGTCTACCACCGTTGCAGTTCACGGATTTGGTAAAGTCGGTGCCGTTGCTGCACAAGAAGTTTTTAACTTAGGTACCAAAGTAATTGCGGTGAGTGATTTCGGCGGGGGATTATATAATAAAAAGGGACTCAATATCCCTGATGTTATGAAATACATGAGCAAGCATAGAACGCTTGTAGGATATCCTGAAGCCGATCCCATCTCGAACGATGACCTACTTGCAACATCAGTGGACATTTTAATTCCGGCCGCTATTGATGGCGTTATTACGACTAAAAATGTTGGAAAAATCAGTGCAACTATCATTGGTGAAGGCGCCAATGGTCCTATTACCGCCGAAGCGTTAAAGGAGCTAGAAGAGCGGGGTGTTTTTGTAATACCAGACGTTCTTTGTAATGCCGGAGGCGTGATTGTTTCCTACTTTGAGTGGGTACAAGGACTGCAAAATTTCTTCTGGAGCGAAGAAGAAGTTAACAGCAAGCTAGCCGAAGTCATGTCGAATGCCTTTAAAAAAGTAGTCGACGTTAAATCACAGTATAAATGCGGTATGAAAACAGCAGCTCTAATTACAGGCGTAGACCGCTTGAATAGAGCCATGCTTCTTCGTGGACTCTTTCCTTAGAGTTGTGCGCCTTGAGAGAAGGATGACGTTTGAAAAAGTCCCAGCACATCAGTGAGAAATTCGATTATTTGATCTAACTGGCTCCACTGCTGCCATGATCTACAAAGAAAGCCATTCAAAGCGGGATTTTAGCCAAGTGGAATCCTTTGTCTTCGGCGCACAATTTAAACTTAGCTATCTTCGAACCAATCCTAGTTCCTTGATTTTGAGCTGAAGCCCTTTACGTGATAATCCTAATTTCTCGGCGGCCCGAGTGACATTGCCACCCGTTTCTTCTAACGCTTTTTCGATCAATCCCTTTTCCAAAGCTTGAGTTTGGCGCCGTACAATCTGCTTTAAGCTGGGAGCCCCGTCTGTCTGCTCAGAATTGGATTCCCGAGTTGCGACAGTAAATTCATCAGGGAGATCATCTGTAGTTAAGAATGTTCCATCGCACATCAAGACCATTCGCTCTAACACGTTTTCTAACTGTCTAATATTACCAGGCCAGCTTGATGATTTCAAAGAGGCCAACGTCTCTGGCGTAATGCCAGTAATCCCCTTCTTCAACTTTTCATTGAACTGCTGCAAAAAATAAGGAACCAAGAGGTCAATATCTTCCAATCGTTCACGAAGCGCCGGCAAATGAATGGGAACTACATTAAGTCTATAGTATAAATCTTCTCGAAACCGACCTGTTTTCACTTCCTCTTGGAGATCCTTATTTGTCGCTGCAATGATCCTGACATCAATCTTGATCGTATTGATTCCCCCGACTCGCTCAAACTCCTGCTCTTGTAAAACTCGCAGAAGTTTAACTTGCATCTCCAAAGGCATTTCTCCAACTTCATCAAGAAATAACGTGCCCTCATGGGCCAATTCAAAGCGTCCTGGCTTGGAGGCGACTGCTCCGGTAAAAGCTCCTTTTTCAAAACCAAAAAGCTCACTTTCAATCAAAGTTGCTGGAATCGCGGCGCAGTTTATTTTTATGAAAGGTTTTTCTGCGCGGGGGGAATTACGATGAATTTCAAAAGCCACCAGTTCTTTTCCCGTACCACTCTCTCCCCAAACCAAAACAGTAGAGGGGGAATGAGCAATTTTTAAAATAAGTTTAAAAACTTCCTGCATAGGAGCGCTAGCTCCGATAATTGAGGATATTGAAGTTAAATTAGCTTCATTTTGAGTGGTGAGCCGCGGCTGAGTCACAAACACAATGGGTTCTTTTTGTCGCTGGTTATGGGTAGCAACCGCCTTTTGAACCACATTCAAAAGCTCGGTCTGATCAAAAGGCTTGGTAATAAAGTCGAAAGCTCCATTTTTCAAAGCGCCTACTGCCGCTTCGACCGTTCCGTATGCCGTAATGACAACCACTGGAATATGGGCATGGTTTTTCTTACAGTATTCCAGGATCTCCATCCCTCCTGGGCCAGGCATATACAGATCGGTTATGACCGCATCCACATCTTCAGACGCCATGGCTTCAAGCGCTTCGGCACTGTCATTAAATACGACAGCTTCAAAGCCGGCACGCTCCAACATCGCTTGAATCACGAAGGTAATATTTTTTTCATCGTCAACGACAAGAACACGACCTTGCACTTGAACTCACTCCTTTGCCGAAGGTAATATCACAGAAAATCTCGTAAATCGTCCTTCTTCACTGGCCACTTCTATCCTACCTCGGTGAGCTTCCACAATCTTCTGTGAAATGGATAATCCAAGCCCAGTACCTTGGGGAGAAGTTGTAAAAAATGGGATAAAAAGTTTATCTAAATGCTCTTTCTTAATTCCATGTCCCGTATCTTCTACTACTAAAGCCACTTCAGCATCCGGAGGAGCTCCCTCCATTGAGACGCTGACCCGGATCATACCTGAGGACTTGCCTTCTAACGCACGTTGCGAATTTTGTATTAAGTTGATGAGGACTTGCCTGATTTGCTCCCCCGAAGCTTGCACCTGAGTCACCCCACGCGAGAGTTGAAATGCGAGTTCAATTCCTGGGCGAACCTGAGTGCGTAGAAATTCAACTGTTCTCTCTGCCAGTTTAGCGAGATTTACGGGTCCCATATCGGCTAAAGGGGGTTTAGAGTAAATTAAGAATTGAGTTACGACATGATTGAGGCGATCCACTTCTTCCACAATAATTTTAAGAAACTTGCTTTCGGGCTTATCCGCCGAAGGGTCTAAAAACTGCGCAGCTCCTTTGATCGCACCCAAGGGATTACGGATTTCATGGGCAAGCCCGGCCGCCATTTCCCCAAGGGCAGCTAATCTTTCTTTCTCCCGACGACGGGCGTAAACCTCCATGCTTTGCATAGTGTTCGCCGCTTGTT
>JBDSKY010000572.1:0-2663 GCA_039916675.1 Bdellovibrionia bacterium | reverse complement strand
TTCAAGGGGGCACGCTTATCTTTAATGATTTTTCTATGTGCTTCTCCGGTTAGCACTTTGCCTATTCTTGGTGAAAGCCAAATTGAGTTAGATTCGAGTGGCCAGGATTTTTGTGGGTCGAAACTGGTGGCAGAGAATTTGCCACTTGTCAAACGTGCTGTAGCCAATAACGTATTTAGTCTCGGATCGCAGAAGGCCGCGTTTGTGCTCTTGAATTTTCAAAACGATGCCAATAATAGGCCGTGGAGTGTAGGCGACGTTGCCACGAGTTTAACAACAGTAAACGATTACTTCTACGAAGCTTCTTATCATCAAACGAACCTAACTGGTGATGTTAAAGGCTGGTACACTGTGCCCTTCAATAGCTCTACCGATTGTAACACTCTTGTTAACAGTATCTCAGATATTCCATTCAGCGGCCCAAAGCTCGCAGGTGTGGATTTTAACTCGTATGATCGTATCGTTTTTCTTTTTCCGACTATCAGTTGTTCTTGGGCTGGACTAGGGCAGGTTGGCGGTCAACAGACTATGAGTTTTATAAATGGAAATTATAGCCCTAAAGTTATAGCCCATGAATTGGGGCATGGGTTTGCGATGGGCCATGCTGGTTACTCACTCTGTTCGGGACCTAATCCCTTGGGCTCAGAATGTGGCCTGGTTGAGTACGGTGATCCTTCCGATGCTATGGGGAACTTGCACATGGGACATTTCAATGCCTTTCACAAGGAAAGACTAGGATGGTTGGACGGAATTGACACGCCTACGATTCAGCTTATAAACCAAACAGTAACTCTTCTTCTTGAGCCTTATGAGGTTTTTTCGAAGAATGTTAAAGCGCTGAAGGTTCTGAAATCTATCCAGTCCGATGGATCTCAAAGTTTTTATTACCTTGAGTTTCGGCAACCGGTGGGTTTCGATGCTGACCTTTCCAGGTCTCGTTATAAGGGTAATTTGTTTAACGGAGTTCTCATCCACACGGGTAACAGTCGTCATTATGACTCCAGTGTTCTATTAGACATGACTCCATCGACCCCTTTTGCTGATGATTCAGCTCTAGAGGAGGGCCATACTTTCTCGGATAACGCTGCTCCCAACGGCGGGGTTGCTTTTACCGTTAACTCAATAAGCCCTGCGGGTGCAAATATCACAGTTAAATTTGGAGCTTTGACCACAGGTGTCGTTCCTTCACAGGTGAATCTCAACGTGGATTGCGCAGTAATCCGAAATGGAAACGACACAAGCATCAGGTGCAATACTAAACCTTATAGGAATGGAGTGGACTACAGTGGAGGGCCCACCTCTGCCCAGGCAATGTATTCCTTACTAGTTTCTTTAGTGGCGTTGCATTCCACTTATTAATTTTAAATTAAGGACTCAGCAGATGAACAATTGTATGCAATGCGGGCATAGCATTCGTTGTCGAAATTGCGGTTAATGTATTACGTCGGTAGCTCTAAGTCGGTGTTTTAGCTTCTTTGCTGGATGAGCAGAGGGTCTCGCCTCAGTGAAGGCTTTTTCCTTCTTCACGGCAATCTCTTTCATTAGTTTGAAATACTCTGGTGCAGCGAACAGAGGTGTTGTGAGTTGGTCCCACAATTCAGTTTCATCCATGATGTCTTGTGCTCGTTCATCTAATTTATGTATAATTTTACGGATTTCTTCTATGGAAATTTTCTTTCTGTGGAGCTGAAAGTAGAACTCATTAATCGCAACCTTCGAAGTCTCGGCTATTCGATCAAAGTAAATATTCTGGAATATCCTGTAGGAAGAATACAAATCATTGACGTCTGAAAAAATGGAGATTTTTCCCTGGGTTGACTTTTTTAGCTGTTCAAGGAGGTTTGATGTTGCACTGGAGGTTCCTGATAATCCAAGTCTAACTGTGATTTTGTCTAATGAAAGTTCACTTCGCAGTCGATTTAAGGAAACAACTAGTGACGTCATAAGTGGGGTTTCTTGGTGACTGCAATGGCGGAGATTCTCCATCGTATCCTGTACTTCTTTGATATATGCCAATGCTCGATGTATGCTTTCTAGATCGATTCTCGACGCCTTGGCATTGAGACCCACATCCTCTTTTTCTATAGCCTTCTTTCTCAGATTGAGTTGTTCTTCGATTCCTTTTAACTCAAGCTGGAACTGCAAAATAAACTGACTTTCAAAATATCCCACGATCCCGAGGATGACCTTCTTTTCTGTCTCCGGGTTCCACCCAAAAGTTAGAGATTGAATATCTTCTAGCTCCTTTAAAAGTTTTTTTGCGTCCTTTTTGGGTAAGTCTATTTTTGCTTTTTCAAACAAATCCTTATTTTCGAGAATAATTTCATTTATGGATTTCATCTTATCGAGCGTGACATACACAATCCCTACGTTCTTCTGCTCTTCGCTCAATAGAGGTGCGAGGTGATATAGCTCAGTGGCTGATGTTATCAGATGCCGGTTGAAGGGCTTAAACTCTGTATCTATTGTGAATGTCTTTGAAAAGATCTTGTCTCCGTATTTTTCTGTAAGTTTTTTTACCGCTTCTGTAAGATGGCTTTCTTTTGGTTTATAATGACCACTATCGTTATCGATGTAACTAATTTTATAATCTTCAAATTTGATCATTCCCGCTGAAAGGGCCGGCTTCCCTCGATTTACGTAACTGTGATATCCTCGATCTC
>JBDSKY010000571.1:0-5707 GCA_039916675.1 Bdellovibrionia bacterium | reverse complement strand
GAAAACTCTTTTCGGCAAAACCATTGGAATTGAAAGCGTTACGGTAGGTATTGCTTCCTAATCTTTAATTGTGCGCCGTGAAAGAAGGATGATGCTTGAAAAAGTCCAAGCACATTAGTGAGAAATTCGATTATTTGATCTAACTGGGTCCACTGTTTCCATGAGCTACAAAGAAAGCCATTCAAACCGGGATTTTAGCCAAATGGAATCCTTTGTCTTCGGCGCACAATTTAATCTTTCAAAGGGGGGTTTACGCAGTTATTTCGAGCTGCGTATCAAACTCCCATTTTACAAACCCAAAGGATTCCGGCTGGCTCTCTTTCGAGAGCCAGCGGTATGAGGTGGGCTAGTTTGAAATTTTATGAATTTTTTGATGATCACTGTCGCCCCCAGAGCAAACGTTCCGCAACACTTTATGCAACCAATGATCTTGACTAGTACTTATGCAGCGAGCGTGCCATCTTTTGACAATTCAATTTTTGTTTTTAAAATTCAGGAAAATATGCGCTTTTTCGACTTGGTTTTGACGGGAGAAATTTAGCTTATTGTTTCAATAGCTTGTAACAGAGCAGGGAAACTGGCTTTTAAGCCCAGCTTTCGACCAATTGAGAATGCCATTCATTACTACCATTGGGTGTGGCAAAATTTTAGACAGTTGACCTAAATTGCGATTAAATTTCTAACAAACGCTGTTTTTCGCAATGGACACTTTTCAAATTGCGCTCCCCGATTCCTTTCCGTTCTAACTCTTTTAATTAGAATACTTTAGGTAAATCCTGCACAATTGAAAAATCTCAAATTTAAAGAAGGGTAACTATGTCGGCAATCACTTTTGATGAAAATAGCTCGGAATTTGGAAAAGTTTTAAGAAAAAGAGTTAATCACTACTTGAAAGAGAACAACCTTCAGCACACAGCTAATTGGTCTTCAAAGCTTCAAATGGTTGCCCTGTTTTTGACGAATTTCCTAGTTTATGGACTTCTCGTATTTGGGCACCATTCAACCTTGGTCAATGTCTTCCTCTGTATCATGCAAGGTCTCTTAATTGCGTCCGTCGGATTCAACATCCTACACGAGACCGTTCACAGTAATATCAGCAAAAATCCAAAGATCGCCAACTCGCTTCGCTACGCATGGGAGATCATGGGGGCTTGCAATAAATTCTATAACTTTAGACATGTAGTAATTCATCATTCATTCACCAACATTCCGGGAACCGATGCAGATATCGAAACGGGAGGCGTTTTAAGGTTTGCTCCCACTCAAGAATATAAACCGCACCATCGCTTTCAGCATCTTTACGGATTTTTCTTATACATGTTAGTAACGCTGGACTGGGTATGGCACGGGGACTATGAAACACTAAAAACCCAAAAGGTTGGCAGTAATAAAATGCCTCCTCTTTCAACTCGAGATATCAGGCTTTTTTACTTCTTTAAACTCAACCATGCCGTTTTGGCGCTAGCGATTCCCACTTTTTTCCATCCTTTTCTCAGCGTCTTGGGCAGCTATATCTTAGTTCAGGCCGTAGCAGGATTTGTTTTAGGAGTAGTTTTCAGCTTGGCCCATGTTTATTACAATGCCGCCTTCCCCGCCGCAAATGAAAAAAACAACCAGATCGCAGAAGGATGGGCAGCCCATCAAGTAAAAACCACCAAAAACTTTGCGAATTCAAATCGCTTTTTGTCACGATATTTAGGTGGCCTCAACTATCAAGTGGAACATCACCTGTTTCCTCGCCTTTACAATGGCTATTATCCAATAATTAAACCCATTGTGATGCAAACCTGTAAAGAGTTTGGACTTGAGTACCAAGAATTCAAAACAGTCCGCGAGGCGGTTGTTTCCCACTATCATCATCTCTATCAAATGGGGCATCCGAATACTGTTGTAAAAAGTGACCTTAATTTTGATCGCTCAATTTCAGATCGAGACCTGTTTCAACAGAACCTAAAAAAACAGACTCTAGGATAACGGAGCTGACTCAAGTCGGTGACGGCGAAGGAGAGGTTCCAGGTCTTCCATTGCCCTGTGACCCATCGGCTGCGGTACCTCCACGCTGTTGATCAGCGGATTGGCCAGATGTTGTGTCTCCACCTCTATTGGGCTGCCCATCTGTCGTGCTAGATGCATTGCATCCCATAAAAGTAAGCACACCCAGCAAAACGAAAAAACGAACGATGTTTATAAATTTCATATCCAAGCTTTGAGCAAAAGACAGGCCGATTATTTGATGGCTTGAACTCTGCACTTTGTATTTATCAATTTCTTATGGGCTTTAATCACGATGAAGACATCCTCATCCGAGCCGCCAAAACAAGGTCCCGCCCTCTCTGGAAAGAGATCGACCTTAAACCCCTGATTGATAAAATCAGACATGCAAAAGTTGTCATGCTAGGAGAAGCAACTCACGGAACACACGACTTTTATGAATGGCGCCGGCTTATTTCCGAATGGCTCATTGTAAAACACGGCTTTCGCTTTATCGCTGTCGAAGGAGACTGGCCACCTTGTTGGGAACTCAATCGCTACATCCATTCTAAAAATGGCGGCAGCGCCAGAAGTGTCCTTCAGCACTTTAACCGCTGGCCTACCTGGATGTGGGCCAATACTGAGATTATTAGACTTGCCGAATGGATGAAAAGCCATAATAGAGTCGTAAGTGATGCTAAGAAAATCGGGTTTCTTGGACTTGACGTCTATTCACTCTTTGAATCCATTGATGCAGTTCTCAGCCAACTTGAAGAGATCAATCCTTTCTTAGCGCGTCGGGCACGCATTTTATATGAATGTTTTGATCCGTTCAAAAGAGATGAAAAAGCGTATGCTCGCTCACTATTAAATTTCCCAGAAGGGTGCCGAGGTGAGGTGATCAAAAACCTCCAAGAACTCTTGGCCCTGCGTTTAGATGAATCTAAAAAGGAATCTCACAACATCCTCCTCAATGCCCAACAGAACGCTCGAATTATCGCAAACGCTGAGAACTATTACCGCACGATGATCTATGGAGATGAGGATTCTTGGAATATTCGAGATCGGCACATGCTTGAAACGTTGAATTGGCTGCTCAGTCACTATGGCAGCGATTCTAAGGGCATCGTATGGGCTCACAATACTCACATAGGAGATTACAGGGCAACCGACATGGCGTCGCAGGGTCAAATCAATATTGGAGGGCTTGCCAGGCAAGAATGGGGTGAGGACCAGGTGGCCCTTATAGGCTTTGGAACCTATCAAGGCGAAGTGATCGCATCTCATGCCTGGAATGGTCCTATAGAGAAACTGCCCGTTCCGCCTGGAAAGCCTGGCAGTTATGAGGCGATTCTTCATAAGGTCGCCCAGTTATTAAGAAATAGAGCCTTCTTTATGGATCTCCGGGGCAAAGGTACGCGGCAAGGTCCCCTTTCTCAGATGCGCGGTCATAGAGCCATTGGAGTCGTTTATCAGCCTCACTACGAGGGCCTGGGCAACTACGTACCGACGTCCCTTGCCCATCGATACGACGCTTTTATATTTATTGATGAAACTTCCCCAATCACACCTTTAGTCCAAGGATTTGACCGGGAAGAGATCCCCGAAACTTGGCCGCAGGGCCTGTGAGGTTATCGCATGTCTATTCACTCCACCTGACCGGGCTTAGCTTTGCTACTCAGATGACTAAACTTTAGACAGTACGTTCATAAATGAAAGGTTCGTATCTTTCTCCTACGATTGAAACGTCTCACAATTATTCACTCTAACTCGGCTCCAGTTCCTGGCACCTCTCTTGCTTTAAGGCTCAATGCGTCAAAGCAATTCGGCTTTGGACAGAGTTATTTAAAAGGATAGGCCATGAAAAAGTTGATGTGGTTTGGTTGTGGAATGTGGGTAGGCCTCACAATATTATCGTTTGCAAAAGCTTCTGTACCTTCAGGAAGTAGATTGAGTGACGACACTGCAATTTATCAGAATCTTTCAGAAATCCATGTGAAAAAAGAAGCTAAGCTCGACTTCGATTCAGACGTGGGACATCTTGCCCAACTTGAAGAGCGGTACCACGAAGGCCTTCCTACCTCTGGGCACCCTAGGCTTAAAAAAGCCCTTGGACGTATTTCTAATCAGAAATACAGCGCAACTCGAAAGTAGCTCACGGCTCAATATAGGCCGTCTTCGAGTCCAGCTGCATAACGGATTAAATGGCGTAACTGTTCCTGCTCGTGATCGCTGAGATCCAAGGTACTCACGCCACCGATTTGCTCGAAATGGGTTACTAGACCATCGATTACTCGGCCTAAGAGTCGCTTATCGTTGAATATGGGATGGAGTACCAATTTACGAACTTGAATTAACCATTTTTCCAATGGGCGATCTAAGTTCATGCGACCTGTGACCTTTAATCTTTCTAATTTTTCCAAATGTTCTTCGGCAGGTAAATACCGATTACCCGCCATAAGCTGGTCAGACCATGTCTGTGCGTAGATCAATGCTTTATAAAGGTCTTCGTAAAACTCTTTCGGAAGATCTTTGCCCGCCTTATCGCTGTAGAAAGAATTTTGATTCTTTGTCAAATCCAGATGATCACACTCATGCAATATTTCTCTAATTACCTGACTCGAGAATTCACGATAGAAACCCCGTTCCGCCCCCATCAATCTAGACTCCATTGCAAAACCCATAAGCTCTTCGCTAGTCTGGTTGATTGCGATAAACATTGTTTGCAATGGTGTTTGTCGATCTATTGCTTTTCGTGCTCTTAAGAGCTCGTCGCTATCTATGGAAGCCTGCCCATCGGTCATTAGAATGATGTTGGCCGCAGCCATTGGCTCGCCTGATCTTTTCTCCGCATCTGCAATCAAGGCCATTGCCTGCATGAGGGCTTTCTGTATGTCTGTACCGCCTCCGGTATTCTTAAATATCGAACTAGATTTATTTAAGAGCTCTAGCGCTTCCTGTGTGTTGGTAATACGAATCGGAGTCCCTACTTTATCATCAAAGGGAACTAGAACGACTCGATGTCGCCCTCGCCCGGAAGGCGAGACGTCACTCACTGCACGGGCCGTAAACGCTGAGATCAATCCTGCTTGAAATCTAGCCGGATCTCCACTCATGCTGCCCGAAGTATCGAAAAGCACGATCGTTATTCTTTCGGCTTCTTCTTTACCAAATCCAGCAGGCAAGCGAACTCGTTTCCTTCGGGTTAAAACATAGGCCGTACCGTTCTTGATATTCGCTTCAATACCTCTACCCGGCTGACCCAAAATTGCTCGCGAAAGATCACTATACCGCTGCAAGGGCATGAGATCCCTGCCGCGCGGATGTGCCGAGTCCTTCTGCCATGTTTTAACTTCTATTGATTCTTGGCGAGGCGTTGAATTCAACACAAAGTCACTGAGGGGAGTTAAAGATGATAATAATCTTAATTCATTTATCTCCCCTGCCTTAAGCTTCTTAGCCAGTACTCGCGTGGCTAGGTTTACACCCACTTCAGTAAAATCAAACTGCTTCTTTAAAAGAAGACGGGCCACATCAGGAAGCCCACGCACGAAGTCCTGAACGAGAGCAATGTCCCTAGAGTCCGTATGAGCAAAGGAGCGAAGCTTTCTTTGGAGTTCTGTGAGCAAGGAGAGCAGTGCTTGAGGCACTGGAATCTCCCCATCAAGGTCCAATAACTGGGAATAGACCTCAACTGCCCTTCGAATTCGAAAGATTTCCTGATAAGTTGTATTCA
>JBDSKY010000570.1:0-4504 GCA_039916675.1 Bdellovibrionia bacterium | reverse complement strand
GCGTTGGTAATTTTCACAACGATTGCATCACCACCGCATCCCAATGCGAATAATAGTGGGGAAATTAAGGACATACACAGGTTTCTTGAAATCCGAGACAAGTCTCTTCGTTTAGCCATTAGAATTCTCCTTAGAATTGGTATGGAAATTAAAAAAAGTAAGAATGAATATAATTATAAAGGTACTCTAGTTCTACACTACTGCATAGATATTTTATACCTTCTGCTAATGTCGTGAATGCTCTTGAGCATAATCGCCCGAAATTGGCGACGCCGTAGTCGCCGTGACCTCAATCAACCTGGCTTTAAAGTCCCTGTTTTGGAGAAAGAACCACTTGATATTTTGATTTTGCATTTAAACTGTGATCTAGTCAGACCGATTTTCACAAAGGAAGGCTAATTATGCAGAAGCAAGACCCCTCACATATTATGCAAGTCGGATTTGGATTTTTTGGCTCTAAAGTATTACTTACAGCCGTCAAACTAGGGTTATTTACCCAATTAGGTGAACGCTCGATGACTGGCGAAGAGCTGGGATCAAAGCTGGGTTTACATAAACGAGGAATTTATGATTTTTTTGATGCCCTTGTAGCGCTTCATTTCCTTGAACGTGAAGGTGACGGACCCGGAGCGAAATATAAAAATACCGAGAGTACATCCACTTTTCTAGATCAGGCACAACCTTCCTATATAGGCGGGATCTTTGAGATGGCCAATGATCGCCTCTTCCGATTTTGGAACAATCTAGAGCCTGCTCTCAAAACAGGAGTGCGACAGAACGAAGTAAAACACGGCAACCAACCTTTTTTTGAAACATTGTATAACGAACCTCTTCGGCTAGAGCAATTTATTGCTGCGATGAGGGGAGTGTCTGCCGGAAATTTCAGCGCGTTGGCAGAAAAATTCAATTTCTCCAAATATAAAACTCTTTGTGATGTAGGTGGATCCAGTGGGGTTCTCTCTAGTCTTGTTGCCAAGAGGTATCCCCACATTCAATGTCAATCCTTTGATTTACCAATTGTTGAACCTATTGCAAGAAAGTACATCGAAAGGGACGGAAAATCCGACCAGGTCGAGGCGGTTTCAGGTGATTTTTTCAAAGGACCTCTGCCTCGGGCTGACGTCATCACAATGGGCATGATTCTCCATGATTGGAACCTTGAAGATAAAATGCGACTCATTCATTCGGCCTATCAAGCTCTTCCTGACGGCGGCGCCTTCATCGTTATTGAGAGCTTGATTGATGATGTAAGACGGGAAAATGCTTTCGGTCTAATGATGTCATTAAATATGTTGATCGAATTTGGAGATGCCTTTGACTACAGTTTCGCTGATTTTAAAGGATGGTGTGAAAAGGTGGGATTCAAACGTTTTGAGCTTCTCCATCTTGCAGGGCCCTACAGCGCGGGGATTGCTTACAAATAATCAAGAGGATAGTACTCAACTATCTTAATTTATAATTAATGGACAAATAAATCGCCTTAGTAATTCGAAGCAATTAATTTTTTTAAACAAAATACATTGACATTACTATGTCCATTTCATATAACATTCAAACTATCTTTTGAAGGTATTTCATACTATGAGATATACAACGTAAGACAGTATGGCCATATATGATCAAACTTATAAAAAGAACATTACTAGGATTATTGCTTTGGACCTCCCTACCCCTGACCAATAGCTTCGCTGTAACCTGTAGCGACAATGTTATCCTAGGCGACACAATCTACATGGCTGCATCGAGTGCAGAACGAGCCTTTCTCCATTTTGATGAAGATCAGCTTTTTCAAGAATACATCGCCGACCTTATCAAAGGCCGAGGGCAGAAAACCTGCGCCCTAAAAGGATGCGGAAATCTTGCGAAAAACCCCGAAACATCCCTCTACCTGGGTCCAGAACTTACTGCTATTTCGGTAGATCACGATCGCGCTGACATGGAATATTATAGGAATGAATACCCTTGGGTATTCTCCAATATGGGATACCAATGGCTTGGAGATCTTATTTGGTCCTGTGGCAAAACGATGGCAGCGGGAAGTCTACTCAGCGGTATTTCATACAATTATTCAATTCCGCTTGTCGTGCTCGGAACAGTCACCACCATTGTATCGCGCCCCATCGGCAGGATAAATCCGGCCGAAATTTCAGCAGCTCAAGGCTTAGCAAAAATTAAGGATGGCAAACCTTACGGCAAAATATCAAAAACCTCCGAAAGTAGACGACCTCACCAAATATTTACCTCTGTCACTTGCCTGGAACCAGGCACAATCAAGACAGAGCTGGAAGTACGTGTAGATCTAAATTCGAGCTGCAAGTAATTTCTTATGAGACTTTCTGCCACTCATGGATGAAAGCTCAATGGCCTGACTCCTAATTGTTGAGCACCTTATTCGTAATCAAAGCACCGGAGGAAAAAGATGAAAATTGCTGAAATTTTAAAACAATATAAACGAGTCACAGTAGTAGGCATTAGCGCAAATATAAACCGTCCTAGTAACTGGATCTCCCGTTATCTTCAAGAAAACCAATTTGAAATCATAGGTGTAAATCCAGGGCTTCCAAAAATTCAAGGAATTCAAGTAGTGGCCACGATTCAAGAAGTACCGCTACCCTTGGAAATAGTAGATGTTTTTAGAAACTCTGCTTCTATTCCAAGTCTATTGGAAGAGCTACGCCCCTTGAAGCCGGCTGTAATCTGGCTTCAGCCAGGAGCACAGAATCCAGCGGCGGAAGAGTATGCCCGCTCTCTCGGAATTGAAGTAGTATCAGGCAACTGCATTTACGAGGAACATAGTAAACTTCAGGCTCTAACGACAAATAATTAACAACGTTCAACAAACAATTATTTTAATCTTCACTTTATCATAATACCAACCCCTGCTTCCGCCGGGATACTTGATTTCGGCTGAGGCCGAAAACTTTTGGAGAGAACTAAATATAGAAAAAGGGCAGATAATACGCCCGTGAGAAAATCCGTTACAGGGACCATAATAGCGGTATAAACCAAGACCGCACTTTGAATCCGATTGACGGCGAATACTTCCTTAATCTCACTCACCTTGATCATGTTAGAGGCAACCCATACTAATATTCCTCCAATACAGGCCATCGGAACATGCTCCAAATAGGCCGCTGCAAAATATGCTATTCCAAGCTTTAGAATTGCTTTAAAATAGCCCGCGAGTGGTGTAACGGCCCCTGCCTTAATGCTCGTCGCTGTCCTAGCGAGAGCACCAGTACATGGAAACCCGTTCAAGAGTGGAACAAAAATTTGAACAAGTCCTTGTCCAAAAAGTTCCCTGTCTGGATCAAAAGGGGTTTTCTTATTATTGGCAAGACGATCGGCCATTGAGGAACATAAGAGACTTTCCACACCCGAGACAAATACGATTGCTACTACAAAGTACGCGACATCTAAAAGTACCTGAAAAGTTAAAGGAGGTATTTGAAAAAGGGTCAGAACGAAAAAGTCATTGGGAATCTGCCCATACTTATCTTTTACCAAGATAATATCATGGCCCGAAAAGAGAGTTGATGCCAGAAGCGTAGAAACCACTATTGCAATGAGAGGCGCTGGTATGTAGATGGAAATCTTCATGAGATATTTTGTGAGTCCGAATGTGAATAGCGCTAGGAATACCGCAAAATAGTTTACCTCGCTCAGATGGGCAAAAATGATATGTAATTTCCCAAACAAGCCACCCCCTAATTTTTCATGCAGACCCAATACATCCCCCATATTTGATGTAGCAATGGCAATTGCTATCCCAATCGTAAAACCTACTACGATTGAATGGGGCATGAGTTTTACGTACTTGCCGAAACCCAGTAAACCAAAAAAAATTAATATCACTCCTGCTATCAGGGAGACAAAGACTAGAAAGGCATGATTGTACTGATGGGTAATCGCATAAATTATAGGGATAAAGGCCGCAGTAGGCCCATACACTTGATATTTGGAACCGCCAAATGTTCGACCCACCACACATGCTAAGGCACCTGCAATGATGCCTTGTTCCGGTCTTAACCCGGAAGCCATAGCAAAGCCCATAGCCATTGGAATAGCCGTCAGAGCCGTGATTAGCCCGGCACTAAAATCTCGATACACTGTTAATTTCCAGGTATATTTATTTAAATCTTCATATCTATGGTCAAAAATCTTCATGTACGATTTTAGGCGGTTCCACATATTATCTTATTCCTCGAGTCTTCAATTTGACGATTGCGGTGAAAAAATCTTTGACTCAGAGAAGTAATTAAACGCTTTGGGCCTGTGCGTTTCAATCAGCTGGCTCTTTTGCGCTTCCAAGTCCAAACTGACTTTTCCCGTCTTCAAATCATACAAAGCTTCCACTACCGAGAATTTCTGCTGCTTGATAAGGTTTGAGATCAATTCACTTTGCGCAATGAGTTTCGTATTACTAATAATATTATTGAGCTCGGCCAATCTAGCCAAAGTCTCCTTTTTACCCCCTCCCAAATTTTTTCTGGCCTCAACGACG
>JBDSKY010000569.1:0-7162 GCA_039916675.1 Bdellovibrionia bacterium | reverse complement strand
ACCTATTTAAATTTGAATGAGGCTCTGCCCAAGTCGCAATTATTTCTGGATCTCCGCAGAGCTTCTCGATCGAGTTCAGCTTAGGCGGTTTCTCACCCAAGACTTCGCGATAGCGTTCATTCACCATCAACGTTGGGATGTAGATGACATTTCTCTCCTTGAGGAGTTGAAGAAAGCTTGTGTCAACCAGTTCATCCGAGACGCTGTGAGCAAGTATATCTGCCCCGGCCTCAACTGAAAGTCGTGCGAGAGCTAATTCGGTGGCATGCACCACAACCCGAGCGCCCTTCGCATGGGCTTCAGCAATTACTGCACGAATGCTAGGCATTTGAGCAAGAGGATCTCCTGTTTGAATAAACCAGATCTTGATCAGGTCTGCACCCTGCCTCAGAATATCTCGGACCCCTTCACGAGCCTTCTCTGGATTACCAAGCTCAACCATCGGCGATTCACTAGTTTGAAGTTCTTTAGGTATGTAAGTGGCGAGGAGCGGACCTGAAGCAGTGATTCGAGGAGATATTGCTTCAGAGGATCTCTGCTTCAAAGCAACCGTCCATAATGGCCCGCCCAAATCAACTACTGATGTGACGCCGCTGCAAATATAGCGAGAGAATGTGTAAGGAATCCGCCGTTGAATCCAGGCGATTTCATCGGAATAGGATCTACGAGTCCTGAGGTCAATGACATCAGGACGCGTGAACAAACCTGCGGATTGAAAAAAGTGGACATGTGCATCTATTAGGCCGGGTACGACCCATTTTCCTGGAGCGTTAATCACCTGGGCATCTCTAGGTATGGCGATTTGCCCTTGTTTACCAACTCCGACGATTTTCCCCTTAGACAGGACAATCATTGAGTCCTTAATCGGAGCCCGATCTGTACCGTCAATGAGTGTCGCACCTTGGATTACAAGTGGAACTGAAGGTACTTGCCCAGGCTGCTCTGATTGACCGGCCGAAGCAGAGAAGAGAAAGAGACTCAAGCAGAAGAGCAGTGTATTCAAGTTAAAAAGTGCGGCATGGAAACTATTGCGTAGGCCCATGCCGCATTAAATGCAAGATTGGTTCACTCGCGAAACCGCCGCGCCCCATCGTACTTTCAGGATTATGATAATAACCTTCATCGGTCTAATGAGGCAGGCTTCTCTAAAACCCGCCGGCCTGTCATTTGCAGCTTTCTCATTTTTGAAAATGAATGATTTAACTTTAAGCATTTGGCCTTTAGTGCTCTATTTCTGCGCAACAATCATTTTGGCTGCACTGATGATTGGAATTTCATTTTTTCTTGGAGAGCGCCATGCTGAGCGCACCACAAATTTGCCTTATGAGTCAGGCGCCATTTCTTTTGGCTCGGCCCGGATACGTTTTTCGGCCAAATTTTATCTTGTAGCCTTATTTTTTGTGATTTTTGATCTTGAAGCCGTATTCATATTTGCATGGGCGGTCTCCATTTATGATGTTGGATGGACAGGTTATTTGGAAATTCTCGTTTTTATAACTGTTTTGATGGCTGCGCTAGCTTATCTCTGGCGTCTAGGTGCCTTGGATTGGGCCTCAAGACGAACCGAAATAGGTAATCATGCGCGGTGATGGACGTGTCGAAGACATTATAGGACGAAGCTTGATCTTAGGTCGATTGCAGGATTTGGTCGCATGGAGCCGAAAAAACTCTCTCTGGCCATTTAATTTCGGTCTGTCCTGCTGTTTTGTAGAGATGGCCACAAGCATTACTAGCAAGTATGATATTGCGCGTTTTGGATCTGAGGTCATTCGTGGGACACCTCGTGAGGCAGATGTCATGGTTATAGCCGGAACGGTTTTTATCAAGATGGCTCCAATTATTAAGCGCCTTTATGAACAGATGATGGAACCTCGCTGGGTAATATCGATGGGCTCCTGCGCTAATTCAGGTGGAATGTACGATGTTTATAGTGTGGTGCAAGGAGTTGATCAGTTTCTCCCAGTGGACGTCTATGTTCCTGGCTGTCCTCCGCGTCCAGATGCCTTCATTGAAGGATTGATTTTGCTCCGCGATCAAGTTGGAAGGGAAAAGCGGCCCTTGAGCTGGGTGCTAGGACCTCAAGGGGTTTACCGAAAAGAGCCCTCATCTTCACACGATCGAAGTTTTCGAGATCAAAAACGTGATGAGCGAATAAAAGTTACAGATCTTCGCTCTCCGGACGAGGTTTGAACCTCATGACTATAAACCCCGTTATAAATGAGGTGAACAAGAAATTTTCGCACATGGGAATTGTGACCCAAGATACGCGTGATGGCACCCCTACTTTCTGGATCACAAAGGAAAATGTTCGGACCGTGTTGCATTACCTTAAAATAAAGGCCGAAAAACCGTATCAAATGCTCTATGATCTCACCGCCATCGATGAACGAGGAAGTGGCATAAACAAAAATGAATTCACTTTAGTTTATCACTTGCTCTCTTTTGAGCGTAACGAAGATGTACGAATCAAGGTTGCACTTTATGGAGATTCACCTTCAGTCCTCACCATTACAGAATTATGGCCTGCCGCAAATTGGTATGAGCGCGAAGTTTGGGACATGTTCGGAATTATTTTTGAAGGGCATCCTAATCTAAGGCGGATTCTCCTTCCGCCGACATGGGTGGGTCATCCTTTGCGTAAAGATTACCCGGCGCGCGCAACCGAAATAGGCCCCTTCCAAATGTCGGATGAAAAGGAAGAAGCTGAACAAGCCGCACTGCAGGTCTGCCCTGAAGAATGGGGTCTTAAGCGTTCAAATGACAACACCGATTTCATGATTATGAATCTTGGTCCGCATCACACCGGCACACATGGCGTTCTTCGCATCATACTTCAACTGGATGGAGAAGAGATTATCGATGCAATTCCCGATATAGGTTACCACCACCGTGCCGCTGAAAAAATGGGTGAAAGGCAATCCTGGCATACCTACATTCCATATACAGATAGAGTAGATTATTTAGGCGGAGTCATGAATAATTTCCCTTATGTACTTGCGGTAGAAAAACTTGCAGGGATCGAGATACCCGAGCGGGCCCAAGTCATTCGTGTGATGCTGGCTGAGCTTTTTAGAATTTCAAGCCATCTGGTTTGGTATGGTACCTTCGCTCAAGATTTAGGCGCACTTTCTCCCGTATTTTATATGTTTACAGACCGTGAGCGGATTTTTGAAATTATTGAAGCCATTTGCGGCGCAAGAATGCATCCAAGTTGGTTTCGTATCGGGGGAGTGACCCAGGACCTTCCTGCAGGTTGGGAACAAATGGTGATGAATTTTGTTGATTACCTGCCACGGAGGCTTGCCGAATACGATAAGATGGTGATGGAGAATCGCATCTTTCAGGCACGAACAAAAGGTGTCGGTGCATATTCCCTGAAGGAAGCAATTGAGTGGGGGGTAACCGGTCCTGGACTTCGTGCTTGCGGCTTAGACTGGGATTTTCGAAAAAAACGTCCCTATTCAGGTTATGAACATTTCGAATTTGATATCCCCACGGCCCAACGCGGAGACTGTTACGATCGAGCCATTGTGCGTATTGAAGAAATGCGCCAAAGTTTACGCATCATTAGGCAATGTGTGAAACATATGCCAGCCGGACTTTATAAAGCGGTTCATCCAGCCACCACACCACCGCTCAAAGATCGCACTCTGAAGGATATTGAAACCTTAATTACTCATTTTCTTGACGTCAGCTGGGGCCCCGTTATTCCGCCAGGCGAAGCTCACGTTGGCATCGAAGCCACCAAGGGCAATAATGGATACTACTTGGTCAGCGATGGGAACACTCGACCTTACCGTGTACGGATTCGTGCCCCTTCGTTTCCCCATATGCAAATGCTCCCACTCATTAGTCGGGGACATATGTTGGCTGATCTTTTAGCAATTCTTGGAGGCATGGATTATGTGCTGGCCGATGTGGACAGGTAAAGTGGACAGGTAAAAAGGAGGGTTGGTGTTAACGGAAATTGAGGCAAAGGAAATTTCCAGTGAATTGAATCGTTACGAACAAAAAAGCGCCAGCTGCATTGAAGCACTACGAGTTGTCCAACGCCATCGAGGTTGGGTTTCAGACGAAGCAATTGTCGATATTGCCGAATACCTGGAAATGACTCCAGCTGATGTCGATGGTGTAGCGACGTTTTACAATCTCATTTTTCGACGCCCAGTTGGGACACATGTTCTTTTCGTCTGTGACAGTGTGAGTTGCTGGATCATGGGTTGTGACAAGATCAAGAACCACCTAACTACTCGTCTTGGAGTGAACCTCGGGAAAACAAGCAAAGATGGCTCATTTACAATTTTGCCCATTGCATGCTTAGGCACTTGTGAAAGCTCCCCTGTTCTTATGATCGACGGTAAAACCGTCTCAAACGTGAATACAAACATTTTAGATGAAATACTCACGGGTTTGCAAAGAGAGGATACACAAGGGAAAACTGCATGAAATTCGAACGTCCACTCACTAAAAATATCCGACCAGGAGCTCTTCCTCTTGACGTCCATGGTTATGAAAAAGCGGGTGGATATCAGGCCTTGCGTAAAGCTTTACAAGCTATGTCACCTGCTGAGGTGATAGCGGAAGTGAAAACTTCTGGCCTTCGAGGAAGAGGGGGAGCTGGATTTCCCACTGGCGTGAAATGGGCCTTGATGCCCGCACCTGACCAAGGTGCACATCCTAGGTATGTGATTGCCAATGCAGATGAAATGGAACCAGGAACTTTTAAGGATCGCATCCTGCTTGAGGGGGATCCGCACCTGTTACTTGAAGGGATGATTCTTGCGGCCTATGCGGTCCAGGCAAATATCGCCTATATATTTTTACGCTCAGAATATGTATTAGCCTCTACGCGGCTCTCCCAAGTTATTTCAGAAGCATACCTAAATAATTATCTTGGAGAAGACATCTTAGGTTCAGGATTCAATCTCGAACTTCACCTTCATATGAGTGCTGGGCGTTACATCTGCGGTGAAGAAACTGCCCTACTGAACGCACTGGAGGGAAAACGCGCAATCCCTCGGGCAAAACCTCCTTATCCAGCAGTAAGCGGCCTCTTTGGAAAACCAACCGTAGTCAACAATGTAGAAACCTTCTGCAACGTGCCTGGAATCGTACTTAACGGCTCGGCTTGGTATAAAGATTTAAGTAGAACTCAAGAAGGCGGTACCAAGATTTATGGAGTAAGTGGTCGAGTCAAGCGACCGGGCTGGTGGGAACTTCCCATGGGTACTCCGATTCGCGAAATTTTAGAGGAACACGCAGGCGGGATGCAGGATGGCTATCGATTACGAGGAGTCATCCCGGGAGGTGCATCTACGGAATTTCTCATTGAAGAACAGCTTGGCGTCCCTATGGATTTTGAGAATGTTCAAAAAATGGGAAGTCGCATGGGAACTGGAACCATGATTGTTCTTGATGACCAGACATGTCCGGTTGGCATGGTACACAATTTAGAAACATTTTTTGCTCGTGAATCCTGTGGATGGTGCACTCCGTGCCGAGAAGGACTGCCCTGGGTTCAAAAGATCCTTTCGGCCTTTGAAGAAGGTGAAGGCAGGCATGAAGATCTAAAAATCTTAGAAGAGCACACTCGGCTTCTGGGACCAGGAAATACGTTTTGTGCATTGGCGCCGGGCGCAATGGAGCCACTTGCGAGCGCGTTAAAATACTTTCGGCGTGATTTTGAAAACCATATCAAAGAACAGTGTTGTCCCTTTCGCTCGATAACTGATTCGTCTTCGCATATTGGACTGAACACTTTAAAGGGTGGCCCTCGGAGATACTCCAGTGGTTAAGATTTACATCGACAATCAATCTTACGATGTGGAGTCAGGCAAGAATTTGTTAGAGACATGCCTTTCTCTGAAGTTGAATCTACCCTACTTTTGTTGGCACCCAGCATTCGGATCGGTAGGTGCCTGCCGCCAATGCGCGGTAAAACAGTTCAAAAACGAAAATGACAGTCATGGAAAAATCGTTATGTCATGTATGACGCCTGTCACTGACAACGCTAGGATTTCGATTCTCGACTCAGAAGCCGCGGCATTTAGAGCATCGGTCATCGAATGGCTTATGATTAATCATCCTCACGACTGCCCAGTTTGCGATGAGGGTGGAGAGTGTCACCTCCAAGACATGACACTTATGACAGGCCATATTCATCGAAGGTTTCGTTTTAAAAAACGTACATTCCAGAACCAGGATCTGGGCCCATTCATCAACCATGAAATGAATCGATGTATTGCCTGCTATCGATGTGTACGTTTTTATCGCGAGTACGCTGGAGGTCACGATCTGAACGTCTTTGGAACGCACGATCGTGTCTATTTTGGACGTCATGAGGATGGCATTTTAGAGAACGAGTTCAGTGGAAACTTAGTTGAGGTCTGCCCGACGGGTGTGTTCACTGATAAGACTCTACAAAAGCACTATACCAGGAAGTGGGATTTACAGACTGCACCTTCCGTTTGTACTCATTGCGGCCTAGGATGTAACACATTGCCAGGTGAGCGTTATGGAACACTAAGGCGCATTCAGAATCGGTACCACCATGACATCAATGGCTACTTCATCTGCGATCGCGGACGGTATGGCTATGGGTTTGTAAATAGCGACAAAAGGAATATAGATATCTGGCTACGGTCAGAGAGAACGGCCCCCTTCTTTAAGGTTACAAAGGCAGACGTTGATACTTATTTAAGTAGGTCGCTTTCTGATCCGACCCAACTACCCCGGACCCTGGGAATTGGTTCACCACGAGCTTCTCTTGAAGCAAACTTTGCTCTCCAAACTCTAGTTGGCGCTGAGAACTTTTACCATGGAATGTCAGAAGTCGATGGACGTCTAGTTTCATTAATTCTAGACATTCTAAGAGACGGTCCAGTTTCCTCGGCTTCGCTCCGTGAAGTTGAACAGGCGGATATAGTTTTTATATTAGGAGAAGATATTACCAACACGGCTCCGAGACTTGCATTGGCGGTTCGCCAGTCGATTCGGAATCTGTCTAAGGAACTGTCTCGTCGGCTCAAAATCCCAGATTGGCAAGATGCTGCTGCCCGGGATGCAGCTCAGGATAAAAAGGGGCCACTCTTTGTGGCTGCACTTTATCAGACAAAATTGGATGAAGTTGCGACACAGACCTATCATGCGAATCCGGATGACA
>JBDSKY010000568.1:0-5854 GCA_039916675.1 Bdellovibrionia bacterium | reverse complement strand
AGAAATGACTGGAAAATCGACATCGGGCAGCTGACTGATTCCCATGCCATTAAACCCTACAATGCCAAAAAGGATCAATGCAGCCATGAGCATCCATGCGAAAACAGGGCGGCGAATGGAAAGCTCTGCTAAAGTCATTAGCTAATTTTAGATTGCAAACGAGGGACCGAATGGATTTCAAGGGCCTCGGGGCTTACGATTTGCATCCATTCTTCTAAATTAAATTAAAAATATAAAGGCTAGGGACATATGCTTCCTAAAGATCATGAAGGTCATTCAGTAGGCGCGGTTCTAGGTGAGCTGGGGCAAAGTGCAAAGGATTTAATCCAGAGCGAAGTAGCCCTGGCTCGCACAGAAATAAAAGTATCAGCATCTAAACTGGGGCGTCATTCAGCTCAGGCCGCCCTATTTGGCGCCTGTCTTTCTTTGAGCGCTTTCCCATTTCTCGCATTCTTGGTGATTGGGTTGGGAAGTCTTTTGGAGAATAACTATTGGCTTAGTTCATTGATTATAGCCGTGATCTGTGCAGTAGCAGGCGGAAGTATGACCTACAAAATGTATCGGAAGATGCAACAAGACGATCTTTCCCTTCCTCGATCACGGGAGAATCTCCATCAGGCGCTGGAAACAGTCGGAGAAAAAGCTCACGAAATGAAAGAAGCATCTTCAGAAAAAGTAAAAAATATTCGTGACAGGGATAATAGGAGCGCATCATGAGTGAAGACGAAATTAATAGGGCGGAAGCAGAAGTAAAGAAAAACACCCAAAAACTTGAAACGGCCCTCGGGCATCTTGGAGAAACCTTAGAGGATACAACTCTCAAAGTGGCCGGAGTGATCGGCAAGGTTCAGGGAAAGGTTGAACGCACGAGCAAAAAGATTTCAGGGGTAATGGGAACTGTTCGCGAAACAGTGAATAAACCACGGCGGGTAGCTCAACATGCTTTGGAAAAAGTACAAAGCACTGCGCATCGAAGTCAGGAAGTAATGAAGCATAAACCTCTTTTGTTTTGGTCAATGGTGACTGCTGCGGGGGTGTCCGCATTTGTGGGTTACTATTTTGGCAGAAAGAGATTGGATGCACTGGTGAAAGAAAATCAAAAAGAATTCAGCCCGATTGTGGAGGAAGATACAATTCACTTCCTTCCTCGGGTAACTCCTAATTTGTATAAAACTGCTTAGAAATAATCAGACTATTTATTTTGCGTCTCAAATTTCAAGAAGATCGTTATGGATGGTGGTTGCTGCAACAGCCGCCTGTCCCGAGGCGACTGATATTTGGCCTAGCAGGTTTACACAATCGCCCACTGCAAAAAGACCAGGGATCGATGTCCTTTGCTCAGTAGTGGTTACTAAATATCCTTCGCGAGTCTTTCTTAGTTTTTTGAGACTGGCGAAGGCTTCGTTGTTTACGCGGCACCCTAATTCTACGTAGGCTACGCTACATAAAAAAGGACGCTTTTGGTTTACCTGAATCCAAAGGCCTTCATTGTTTCCTGCTATTTCCATTTTTATGCTTGCGCAGCGAAGCAGTATGGCTCGAGTTTTTCGAATCTCGCGAATCCGTTGGGGTGCTAATTTCATGTCTGTTGGAATTATAATCTTGATGTTACGTGTCCAGTTTTCGAGAAACATGGCCTTTTGTATTCCGTAGTCGTCTTTTGCCAGAACTGCGATCGCTCTTTCTCGCATCTCAAAGCCATCACAAATAGAACAATATTTAAGAAGGCCGGCCTCTCTGAGTTGAACTAAATTTTCAATTTCGGGATGGACATCCTCAATGCCGGTGGCAAGAACGACCGTCTTGGCTCGCACAGATTGACCGCTCGAAGTCTCAATTTGAAAACCCGGATTTAACCGTGTAACACGGGCTTGCGATTCACAGCGATCCAGACCGCCCACTTCATCCAACTGCCGGTTTAAGCGATTCAGAAGAATGCGGCCGGGAATTCCTTCATAGTAGCCAATGAGGTTCCTAATGCTGGGGCCCCAAGAGACTCTCGGCCGGCCTGAATTAAACAAGATGCAACGTCTTCGAAAACGTCGTAAGTAGAGGGCGGATACAAGCCCGCCGGGTCCGCCTCCAATAATCGCACAGTCATAATATTTTGCCTTGGCAGTCATGCAAATTTCTCTCAATGGATTATTGCAAATGAGACCCCATCTTTATTGGAACAGAGATTGAACATAGTAGAAAGGCCGCAATAATGGCAAAAATGGAGTGACTATATGGAGCTACTAAAAGAGGGGGCAATCGCGCCTGCTTTCTGCCTGCCTTCAATACCAGGTCAAAAGGTATGCCTATCAGAATTTCGCGGGAAGAATGTGATCTTGGCATTTTATCCGGCTGATTGGAGTTCAGTATGTGGAGATGAGCTGGCTGTTTTTAATGAAATACTTCCCGTCTTTAAAACACATAACGCCGAACTTCTCGGCATTTCTGTCGACAATACGTGGTGCCATTTGGCATTTCAGCAGAGTCGCAAATTTCTTTTTCAGCTACTTTCTGATTTTGAGCCCAAGGGGTATGTAGCCAGGCAATACGGTGCTTATGATGAGAGAAGGGGTGTTTGCAGTCGAGCTCTGTTCTTGATAGACGGCCAAGGAATAATTCGTTGGAGTTATCTTTCTCCCCTAGGAGTTAATCCTGGAGCGGATGGTATTTTAAACGCTCTAGAACTATTAAACGCCAATCAAGCTACCAAAAAGAAAGAGGATAAGGCAGCATGACGAACGAAACAAAACTTCGGGTCCCGATTTCCAGGGCTGATCATTCTCAAGGCTCCCCTGATGCTCCTCTAATTTTGTTAGAATATGGTGACTATGAATGTTCATATTGCGGCAAGGCCTACAGGGTTATTCGGCATCTCCAGCAGACGCTCAAGAACGATCTTCGATTTGTCTTTCGCAATTTTCCACTTGCATCGCTTCATCCCAATGCGATGGTTGCTGCTCAGGCCGCTGAGTCGGCAGGTCTTCAAGGACAGTTTTGGGAAATGCATGACATACTTTACCGGAATCAAGATAGTTTGGATCTTGATAGTTTAACGAATTACGCGACTATTTTGGATCTAGATCTGACGAAATTCCTTGAAGGTATGGAAAGGTCAGAAGTAGAGGAAAAAATCAGGCAAGATATTTATGGGGGCGCAAGAAGCGGCGTAAATGGCACCCCCAATTTCTTTGTTAATGGCTCCCGTTTTGATGACGATTGGTCTTATGAATCACTTTTGTCTTTTTTAAATGATTTACGCAGCCAGCCCTCTCGAAAAGCACCCAAAAAGAAGGCCGCCTAAAATGGAGGGGTCAAAGGCATCGACTTCGTAAAATCAGGCACTGTCCGAGGAAGATCTTTGGCCGCGTTCGAAAATCCGATATTAATATTTGTTTCTTGTTCATAACCTTTATTTAGATCAGCAGAATACCAAGTAGGTTTCAAACCATGTTTGGTTCTAGCAATTCCCATTTTGACGAGGCAATTATTAAGATGCGTTTGCAGTACATTGATGCTGGCTTTGAGTGCGGCGCTGTATTTACTTTCACGATCAATTCTATCCTGCACAAGTTCTTCGGAAACAGCGATGGGTGGCTCGTGTTCACTTACGCCCAATGTGGTTTTCATTTTACCGGAATCCATTGCGGCGTCTACTTCTGGAATTGTGGGAATTTTCCCTTTTCCATCAAGTAACGGGTTGGCCAGATCTTTCTGACAGTGAACTAGTTGTTCATGATCATTTTTTAATAGTGTCGCGTCTTCAGAATTTTCCAAGCGTAATCTAAGGAGCTGATCGTTTAATGTTTGTTTGCTGTTGAAGGTTATAGCTACACCGGTATCCGGTACAGCCGATGCCTTGGCTTCAATCGGAGCTTTCGTATTAAGCTTGGTAGAGCCATTTTTAAATGGCTTTGTGGTACTGGCGCAACCTGTTAATGTGATTAGCGTGAATACAATAAGTTTTTTCATAAACCCTCGTTCCTAAAAGCAGTGTAAACCTATATCTGAAATATGAACAGCTTTTCGCTACGTCGAGTTTTTGGGAGCATCTGACCGAGTGAAGAGTTATTTAAAAGTATCAGAGCGCCGAATATCATTAAATTCTGCGTTAAAACAATTGGCGGCATAGATGTTGGTGGCAAGCCAAGTTGTTTCGGCTTCCTTTTCTTCTCGGAAAAGTTCTTTCAGCCACACCTTGTTCTGATCATTCCATTTATAACCGGCATTTTTTAATAGATCTTTTTTATCATATGACGATTTCCATGCAAAAACTCGGATACGATTTCGCTTGATCGATTCAGTAAGTTCAGCCAAGTAAGGCTTGCCGCTCTCGGGATCGGTCATACTAATTAAGTGCAGGGTAGCATCGACGTCGCTCAATGCTCGATGGCCGTCGAAAGTAAATCCATGGTAGTGAGTGAGAAGAGATAATTTTTGAGTTTTGAAACCTTTCGATAGCCAATCCACTTGGCTCATAGAGCATCCCCAGAACTTGCTTTCAGAGGGCTCGGCTAGCTGATCCACAAATGGCCGATCGAATCTGGCATTATGAGCAATGATCAAGCTAGTTTCACTCATCATGGAGGAAACAGCTTTCCAATCGATAGATTGTCCCTTGAGTAATTCATCTGTGAGACCGGTCAGGCTGACAGTCGTCTTGCTAAGAGCATGGCCAGGGTCTTGTAAACCGGAATAAGGATCGCCAACCGAAACTATTTGAAAAGTTTCAACATTAAATTGAAAAGGCCTCAATGCAATCTCTATAACTGTGTCCGATTGGTGATTTAACCCGGTGGTTTCAGTATCGAGAACCAGACCGCTTCTAATTTTAGTGGCATCCGCCGGCGGGGGGACGACATTACTAAAATCTCCTCTGAAGACCTTGATTAATTTGGTATCTTGATTTTCTTGATTTACCCATTTGGACATTGCGATTACCTCGTAATTAGCCAGTTGACTGTGTTGTCTCTGAGCCTGACTATCATTTATAAGCCTGGTATTCAAGAATGGTTAGAGATTGAAAGGGCTTAGGTCGCGTTTATACCAGAAGACTTATTCGACTTTATGGTCGAAATCGTTTACTGTTCGGAAAGGAGTATGAGCTAATAATATGATAACTCCCTTTTTGAAATAGGGGGAAAGTCCAATTTTAGTTGATTTGGAAGGTGTTATGCGTAGTGAAAAAAAGTCACAAAGCAACTTGAAGTCTACTTCGGGAAAGCCCAAAAAGTCTACTTCCAGAAATTCAAAAACTGCGACGAAAAAAAATTTTCGAGATAAAAAATTTCAAATTGTTGGGATTGGTGCGTCCGCTGGTGGATTGGAAGCTCTTAAAGGATTTCTTTCCCATTTAGATCCTAAAGTGGGAATGGCTTATGTAGTGGTTCAACATTTGGATCCTAAACACGGGAGCTTATCGGCAGAGATTTTGTCCAGAAGCACTTCAATGCTTGTGTCTGAAATACACGATGGCGACTTGGTTCACTCCAATCGAGTGTATGTTATGCCCCCTAACTGCGACTTATCAATAAAAAGCGGAAAATTGAAAATCCAGCCCAGCACTAAAACACGTCGGCAGCACATGTGTATCGATACGTTTTTTACTTCTCTCGCTGAAGAGAAGAAGCAGTCGGCCGTTGGCATTATTTTATCAGGGACCGCGACAGATGGTACTCAAGGGTGTTTGGCGATCAAAGCAAGGGGGGGCGTCACCTTTGCCCAAGACCCTTCAACAGCACAATATGCTGGAATGCCTCAAGCTGCGATATCGGCCGGGGCAATTGATTTTGTTCATTCACCTGAAGGAATAGCAGAGAAAATCTCAAATATTGATTCCCTTTCTCCACCTTCCGTTCATAAA
>JBDSKY010000567.1:0-8760 GCA_039916675.1 Bdellovibrionia bacterium | reverse complement strand
GCTCCGAGTCCCGGCTACCAGGCATTACAACTAATACGCGATCCTCGTCAAAGAGAGCAAGCTCAGCACGAGCAGCTGCTCGACTCAACCCCAGAGGAAGCTCGTCTAGAAGTGGATTGCCTACATATTTGACTGGAAGATCTAAGTCCCGGTAAACCAATTCCTCAAAGGGGAAGATACAAAGAACCTTGTCAAAGAAACTCTTAAGAAACCGCACCCGATGTTTTCGCCAAACCCAAACCTTTGGAGGAATATAATAAACAATGGGTATCTTTAACTTCTTCAACTGACGGGCTAGCCTAAAATGAAAACCCGGATAATCAATGACAATCGCCACGTCAGGTGGATCTTGCTTAGCAGCCTCTGCCACCCTTTTTAATATTCGAAAAATTTTAGGAAGCCGCCAAAGCACCTCGACAAACCCCATGGTCATCAGCTCTCGCGTATCCACCACCGCTCGTAGTCCAGCACTTTGAAGCTTAGGGCCGCCCACCCCATAAGTTTTAAGTTGGGTACCAGCAGGCAACCGTGCCCGTAACGCATTCAGCAGTTTAGCACCGTGAATGTCGGATGACGCTTCTCCAGCCGAGATTAAGACTGTTAACGTTCCAATTCGATCTGTAGCCATTATGAATGGATGTTTAGGCTCCTAACGAAGGACCCCAGTCTCGCTTTTGCGGATAAAAGATATAAATTGCTGAATTTCCGGAGTCTCACCGTATTGAGATTCAATCTCTAAAAGGCACTGCTCTCGCTGTACATCAGGACGTGCCCAAAGTTTGATCGTTTCATTAATTTTCTGAATGATGTCGGAAGAAAACCCACGTCGCCTAAGTCCCACAATATTAGTGCCCTTCACGACACAAGGTCGACCACCAATAGCAATGGAATACGGTGGCACGTCTCTTTCTACTGCAGATTGTCCCGCGATATAAGAGTACGCCCCAATCCTGCAAAACTGGGTGATTCCACACATACCTCCCATAGTTACATAATCTTCCAGCACGACATGTCCGGCAAGTGCACCAGCGTTAGCGATTATGCAATGATTCCCAACAACACAGTCGTGACCGACGTGAGTATATGCCATCACTAAGCAATTATTTCCAATTCGCGTAACACCTCCACCCTTCACCGTTCCAAGGTTCAGAGTCACGCTTTCGCGAAACGTATTGTTGTTTCCAATAATCAACTGCGTAGGCTCACCCTTGTATTTCAAGTCCTGAGGAATGGCACCAATTACCGAAAACGGAAAAAATGTATTGTCCTCTCCCACCTGCGTCCAACCCTCAATCACCACATGGCTGATTAAGCGCGTACCTTTATCCAATCGAACTTGAGGCCCGATTGTACACCAAGGGCCGATTTGCACGGATGGATCAATCTTCGCTTCGGGATGAACAATTGCCGTGGGATGAATTAAAGAAATCTCAGTCCTAGTCTTCGAAATGAGATCTGATTTTGTTTCTGAATGGATTTCTGAACCTGGATAATTCATCATGAATCCTTACTGAGTGTTTGGTTTGAATTGGAACTTGAATTTGAAGCAATGATATTTGCTAAGATTTCAGCTTCCGCAACTTTCTGGCCATCTACCGTAACCATACACGCAAACGACCAGATTTTACCCCGACTCTTTTTCACTTCTGTTTCAATTCTCATACAGTCCCCCGGTACGACGGGTCTTCGAAAGCGGGCTCCGTCTACTCCAACTAGAATACACTGAAAATCTTTTGAGAGGCGATCGATATCTTTTGCCATACTCGGATAAACGGAGAAACTTGCCGCCTGAGCCATCGTCTCAATAATCAAAACTCCAGGAACAATCGCGAAACCAGGAAAATGACCTTGAAAGTAGGGTTCATTAATAGTGACACTTTTCAGTGCTACCACTCGTGTCCCTACTTGAGCGGAAGGGGGCGGCTGATCTGACCCTCCTACTGCGTGAATTTCTAAAACCCGGTCCACCAGCAAAAACGGATTGCGATGCGGCAAAAACCGTTGGATCTGATTCACGTTAAGATAATAAGAATTTTCCATTTTATTTCGATCTCCGTTCGGCAAGCAACTTGCTCAATAGTGCATGAGCTCGAAAGTGTTCTTTCGAATCTCTTTGAGGATTACCAACTACAGTCCCACCCGGGACAACATCTTTGGTCACCATAGTTAGGGCTCCTACTTTAGCTCTGTCTCCTACATGGACGTGGTTGCCGATTCCCGTTAGGCCACCCACGTAAGCATATTTTCCTACGCTGGCATTTCCGGCCAGACACGTGCCACCACAAATCACTGCGCCTTCGTCCAATCTTGAATTATGACCTATGTGGACCAGGTTATCTAATTTGGAATGTTTACCAATCCGCGTCTCACCAAAAGTTCCGCGATCAACGCAACTGTTCGCGCCAATCTCTACATCGTTCTCAATTACAACTCGTCCTAAATGATATATCTTCTGATGTCCTCGAACTTGCCCGTCTACCAGCTTAGGTGCATAACCAAAACCGTCTGAACCCACAACGCTTCCCGCATGAATTCGCACCCGATCTCCTAACAAGGTACCTTCATACAAAGTTACTCGGGGGAATAAGACGGTTGCATCACCGATAACACACCTCGGGCCTACATAACATCCGGGATATAATGTTACGCCGTCTCCTACCTTCACATGATCTTCTATAATACAGTAGGGTCCAATCTTGACCCCGCTTCCAAGTTCAACAGATGGAGCAATACTTGCGGTAGGATGAATTACGGAGGGTTGCACACTCTCCCGATTTAAAAGCGGAGCATGAGCTACGGTTGAAAGCGACTCTGCAAAAAGCTCAGATAGTTGAGCAAGCGCCAAGTAAGGATCGCGGCACGCAATGACTGCAGCTGTTTTCCAAAGTGGCAGGCCAGCCCCTTCTAGCGGGGCAATAAAGTCATCTCCAGTGATCAAGATTCCAGGGTTCGCAGAACCTAACTCATGCTCGAAAGCTCGGGAGAAAAAAAAGGCTAGCTCCGAAGGCCTCGAAGTCCCTAAAGACGCAGGGCGATCAACAATGATTTTTTCCCAATCCCTTGAATGGCTCTCAAAATCATTTAGATTAGAGAGACGCCCCCCCGTGCAATGGATGACATCTTTAGTAGAAAATCCCACTCTGACCCCCAGACAAGCAAAGATTCAATAAGAACTAAGTTGATTCATTTGAGTTCTTATCGCTCTTAGACTGTTTGTCGAAAGTCGAAATAATCTCACCAGTAATATCGTCTTTTTCTAAAGAATAGAGCACGGTATTTTCGTTCTTCTCGAGCACTACAGTGTAAGCTTTTTTCTTAGCCGTATCAGTAATGATGGAGCGCAATTTACCAATGATCGGCTGAGTTAGATCTCTTTCTTTTTGCTGAATTTCCGACTGAGAGCGAGCTGTGAGCTCTTGAAATTTCATAATACGTTCTTGAAGCTCGCCTTGTTTCTTGGCCCGGGCTTCATCACTCATGACTAAAGACTGCTTCTTAAACTCTTCGGTCATTTTCTTGATAGCCGTCTCTTCAGTTTGAAGGCTCTTTTTCTTAGTATTAAATTCTTTTTCAAGCTGGGATTTAGCTTTCTTGCCCAAATCCACTGTCTGTAAAGCTTTTTGCATGTCGACCGTAGCGATCTTAAGGTCTTCAGCAGCTAGACAAACGCCGGACAATCCTAAACCCATCATTGAAACGAACAAGCTTTTTGCAATTAAAGTGTTTTTCATTCCAGCAGAAAATCACAATCACGAGTCAAGATCAATAGCTAGTGTACTTAGCCGGATCATGGGACGAGTCATTGGGTAGCGCTGGACTTCATCCATTTGTTGATTTCAGAAGCCAAAGTATCCATTTTTACGGGCTTGGAAACGTAAGAATCCATCCCTGCCTTGATGCACCTTCCTTGATCATCCTGGAGAGCGTGCGCCGTCAATGCGATTATAGGGATAGGTTTAGTGCCGTGAGCCAATTGAAACTTCCGGATTTCCATAGTGGCTTCGAAGCCGTCCATTTCAGGCATCTGGCAGTCCATCAGCAATAAGTCAAAATCGCTAACTCGAATAGCTGCTAAAGCTTCCAGACCATTGGAAACCAGCTGACAGGTGAATCCTAACCTTTGAAGCTGTTTCTGGATCACCATTTGATTTACGGGATTATCTTCGGCAACTAAGACATGCCCCTGAGGGTGTTGCTGCACATCATTTACCTTTTTAGTGGGGCTCCAACTGCATACTTCTACAGCACTTTTTGAAAGAGATTTCGATTTTTTGTCTAAATTCGAATTCTTGATACAGTCCGCCAATTCCACTTGTTTGAACGGCTTAGCTAACGCTAAAATAGAAAGGCCTGACAATTCAAATTTGCTACTCGCCTTGTCAAATCCATCCGTCGCTAAGATCACTTTAAGGACCGCGCCGGAAAGATCCCCTCTGATTTGAGAAAGAAATTCCTTATCCCTCACCTTAAAAGGCCCGACTAAATCGATCAATAAAACCGTATAAGGTTCGTTCCGACTAGCCTGATCTTTTAGTTTTAAGGCAGCTTCCGAATATGTCGAAACTCGATCATATCGCATTCCCCAGCTAGAGAAGTAGGAATTGAGGAACTCTGAGTTTTCAAGATCCTCAACTAGTCCTAAGATTCGGTGGAGACCGGGGGGCGGCGCCAATGCCTGAACTGTTTCTGTTTCCTGCAAGGACTCCATAAATTCTGCGGTAAACCAGAAGGTGGAACCTTCGCCTTCTTTGCTTTCGAGATGAATCTCTCCGCTCATTAACTCCACTAATTTTTTACAGATCGAAAGTCCTAGACCGGTTCCGCCAAATTTGCGAGCTGTGGATTTTTCAGATTGGGTAAAGGGTTGAAATAACCTCTGAGAGGCGGATTCGGACAATCCAATTCCTGTGTCTCTTACAGAAAAGCGCAGTACTAATTTTTCAGCCCCCGGTTTACTTTCCATGGAAACTCGAACTATTACTTTCCCTGTGCTCGTAAACTTAATGGCGTTTCCAATGAGGTTGAGCAAAATCTGACCCAATCGGCCGGGGTCACCTTGGACCTTGCGTGGAACATCGGGAGAGATAAAGCTGGCCAGCGCAAGACCTTTCTCATGGGCTTTCGAGGCTAAAACATCGATTTGAGCTTCCACGATTTCGATCGGTGAGAATGGAATAGTCTCCAGTTCAAATTTACCTGCCTCGATTTTTGAAATATCCAAAATCTGATTAATGAGATTCAGCAAAATATTGCCTGAGTTTTGGATGGCACGAATCATCTTCGTTTGCTCGTCATCGAGCTGAGTCCCTTCCAGTAAATCTGCCGTTCCAATAATTCCATTGAGCGGAGTGCGAATTTCGTGGCTCACGTTAGCGAGAAGATCCGTTTTATGGCGAGAAGCTTCTGTGACATTATATTGAGCAGACTCCAAGGCGGTCATTGTCATTAGGAGGTCAATATTCGCTTTCAATAACGTATCTCCAACTTGCTTTCGCTCAGTTACGGCCGCCGCAAGAGATAGTCCCGTCATTCCCAAAACGGCCATGAAACTTTGTAATCCGAAAAAGCGCTCGTTAACAAAAGGTTCCCCGAAAAAAGCAGAATACCCGTGCCAATTACTCCAGACTGCCATTGCTGAATAGACACCGATCGTGGCGACCGATCCTCTCTGCCGGAACCGGAGGGAGGCCCAAATTAATGCAGGAAAAACTAAATAAGGGCGAGGCGTAACTACCTGTCCACTTTTCACACTGTCGCTAAAAGCGAAATATCCACTGACGACTATTAAACAAATTAACCCTATAGTTTCCGCAAACCTCCAGAAATTTCGGTTCAGGTTCACAGGCCTTAGCCAAATCAATAGCAGGGGGGTAACGACTAACTCACCCATAATATTACTAAACCACCAACTTAGCCCGACTTGCCAGATCCCTTCCAAATTGACTGCATCTCCCCACCAAAGACTGGCAACACCAATGATAGCACTCACCAAAGTAGAAACGACCATCACCCCAGAGAAAACCAAAACATCTTTGACGCGGCTAAAGTCGCCGCGAAAACCCAATCTAGAGGAAGTCAGGAGTCTAACGGCAAGGACGATCTGAAGGGTATTGCCAATCCCGATTAGAGAGGCAATCCCTAGCGAAAATCCCGCCAAATAGTTTACACAAAAGGACCCCAGCCAAACCCCAGGCCATAGATGGCTCCCGAACAGGATTAAAATCGCCAAGGAAGCACCAGAGGGACCCCAAAGAAGCGCCGTAAATCCTTTGACGGCTCCAACCCAGGCTCCGAATTCTGCGATTAACCAATAAGATAGGGCTAGTAAAAATACTTGGGCGGCCCAAGGAATACGAATTTTACGAATAGTCTTGAAAAGAGAACGAGCTTTGCTCACCCGTAAATTATATTCATGTATTATTATTTAAGCTACAATAAACAATAAAAGCTTACGTGTTGATAGCGCTTCAAATGCTGGCTTGGAGACTCAAAAGTCTAGTACGGCAATAAGGGCAGTTCTTAGCTTGATCCATATCCTCCAAGGATTCAAACCAACCTTCCAAACAGACTTTGCAAAACTTCTTAGTGCAACATTCTGTCGCGACAGAGCCTTCAAATCCTGTAAAATCAACGAAGCAGATAGGACATCGATCAAATTCATTTGAACAAGGTCTGACAATGACCCGAAGTCCAACGACTTTAACGGAAATTTGGTCCATGTGCCGAATTCCTAGCTCATTTTCTATCTTATTAAAGATCGCCCCCAAGGGCGAAGGCAAAGAAAGTCCAGACTCAGTTTTACTCCAATATTTTTTTAGTAATTCGGCCACTTGGCAGCCACCCCTGTAAATCTTTTGGCCAGCATGAAAGAACCGCGGCATAAAGTAAACCCCTAGAGGTAAAGCTGCGCAGGCGACTCCAAAATTAAAGACATCTGAAGCAGTCATGTTGGAATCCATACAATGCGGAGTTCCAATCTGCTGATCTATTGCATTATAATTAAATCGCGGGTTATTCGAATGCCTAGTGGAATCTCTATCGCCAATATAGGCTTGGCAAACGAACTCAACCCCAGGAAATTCGCCTCCACGGGTCAACAATTCTCCTTCTGGAATTGTTAACAAAGCATTGCGGCATAAGTCCAAACAATGAAGTTGGCTACTTACCACCGAGGTCATAAATCCGACGGAAAAGGCTGTCATTGCTAAGATCGAGGTATTGACAAAAAGGATGAAACGGTTAAATTCCCTTTCTTCTTCAGTCTCTTTTGCATCAATTACCTTAGATATTAAACCCTCAACCTTCATTTCCGAGGGAATTGCTTGCCGTATATCTTCCAAAAGAGGATGTAGCTTTGCGCGTGGATTAAAGTCTGGATCAGGATGAATCAAAGAAAACAAACTTCGAATGAACTCCTGAGCGGACTCAACGTCTTTTACATTTTTCTCAAAGTATTCCAGCTCGGCTTCCACTGAAATCTTCTGGGAAGTGGCATTCACCTCATTAAGGCGAGTATAAATTTCACGAAGCATTTCACGAGAAGCGGGGTCAGACGAGGCCGCATGAGCCACACTGACGTTTTGAATAAGTAATACTGCAGCCATCAAGCCGCTAACATTTTTAACTAGACGATCGAAGCTCATTAATACATTACCTCACTAAAAATAGGTATGTATTACACATAATTTAGAAACTATTCAAGCAGAATATAAGTAAGGAAGGGAAGGAATAGATTTACGAATTAAAGAGGGAATAGGAACACCCACCTGCGCTACAGCCAAAGCTCCGTAATAATTACCTAATTTAACTGCGCTATCTAGCGCTAGACCTTGCAGGAGGCCCACAGAAAACCCCGCAAGAAAACAATCCCCTGCTCCCGTAGGGTCCAGTTCGACAGCACTAAAAGCTGGAACTCTAAATTCCCGGTTTTTCAAATAGACGGTACAGCCCTGATCTCCTTCAGTAACAAGTAAGCATGTTCGTTGACGAATCTCTTCTATTTCAATGAATTCAGCCTCTTGACGACTCGCTTTTAAAAATGAAATTCGGCCTATATGTTCGTAAAAGGGAGTATCTCGGAGCGGTTTACACGTCACTCGCCCCACTGGATCAATACTTCGGATTAATCCCTGAACATCACAAAGCAGATAACGGGACTGTGCGGCAAGGCCTAAAAGAGTCTCCGGTAAAACTTCTCCAACTATCCCTACAGCAAGAGCAATTTCGTAAGTGAACGAATTCAAAGGACGGGATGCGGGACCGGTATAGGTATCCGCATTGGCATTGGTATCGGCATTGGTATCGGCATTGGTATCAGCATCAGTTTCGGCATCAGAATCAGCCAAATCCTCTAAAAAAATGGGTTCACAAACAGCCCCTACCCTGCCAACTCTCTCTCCAAGTGTAAAATCCGAAATATATTGAGTGGTAGGAGCCCCTGAGACGACTCTAGGCGCATGTGTAATCTGCGATAAATATCCGAAATCAGACCCCACTTTAGACACGACAGTGCATTCAATGTCCAAAGCATTCAGCACTGAAGTAATGTAGGCGACTGACCCGCCTAGGGCTTCGGAGCGAGTACCATTCGCCAAATACAAAGTATCGTGACAATAGTGGCCTGCGATAATGACTGGAGGAGACATGCCTGAGGCATATACTATAGTATCGGACTCTTGGATAGGGTGTAAAACGAAGAGTCGATAAAGATCTAAAATGGAGGCATTTTAAGCTTAACCCCCCAATCTTCGACCTCTTTCC
>JBDSKY010000566.1:0-4246 GCA_039916675.1 Bdellovibrionia bacterium | reverse complement strand
GCAGAAGAAGGCTATCGACAAGATTGACGACTTTAATGTCAAAGGGCTTCATCAACTTTTTCTGGCTAGGAAGCTTTTATTTGCACAATTCAAAATCATGATGCCTCTTCAGATTACTCTCCGACTCAACAAAGCTCTAGAAACCTTCAAAAAGCAAAGCCCTACTGTATCCAATTCTCAAAACAGGATCGCCAAAGATATAAGAATGCTCTATTCTGAGGACTTACAAGAAGAGCATTGGTCCGAACCTACCGCTAGTTATGTCGATTTTGCGGTACCCTCCTCCAAGCTAGTGATTCAGTTCGATGGCCCTCACCACTTCTTATTTATTAATGGCCAAGCATCTCTTAGCCCCCAAGATCAAGCGATGGATTTCATTCTTCGTCATGAGGGTTGGACGGTATTACGAATTAGTTATATAGATTGGAATAGAATTGAAGATCGACCTCAAAACGAAAGAATCGCAGAATTAAAAAGAATTTTAGGGCAAGCTCAACACTAAGCGTGAATTTCGAAAGCTTGTGTACAACATCGGCCAACAATCAGAATCAGTGCGCAGATCAGGTCCCACGGTAAGTTCACACTTTTTTGCTCCCAGCTATTCCAGCTAGACGCGACAGTATAAATGCTTCTTCTGGGATTCCCGTGGTGCACTTGGCAGCTTTTAGATTTCCGCGGCTCCATAAAATTCGCTCCACCATCATCAGAAAAAGATCTTCAAGTTTTTCCTGAATTTCTTTGCCTTCAAGAATGCCGATCGCCCGAGCAATAGCCTCAAACGTAGAGAGGTTTTCTTCGTGTGGTGAATGTCGTAGACTATAAATAGACGGAGCGCCTGGAGGCAGCGTGAGTCTAGGATATTTCTCCCAAGCCTTCTCCCGAAGCGCAACTTTCTTGGCTTGCCTCCAGCTGCCATCCGGCACAATCAACGTTAGGGGACGAGGAAGGTTCCGGACAGACTCTTCATTGAGTTCAATCGCATTATTTTCAGCGGGGAAGAGAATCGCAGCGTGCTCCTCTGCCCCGATCAAACCATTAGTCAAGAGTCGTTCGTCTTCACGCCCTCGAACATGAATCTCGCTATTGGGAAGTGCTAGGCATGCTAAACCTGCGGTATTGGTGGTGAGTTTTTGTTCCCGCCAATGCATCACGACCATTATTTTGGTCTTTAGGTTAAAAACCGGAATGTGGGCACAAAGGCAAAGAGGTCGGTACATACGGCACCGAACACATCGATTATCACTGCTTCCTCTTCCCGGCATGGGTTAAATTCTCCGTTGCTTCCCAAACGACCCAATAGTCCCGTTTAGGCGTTACGTATCCTGCAAATACCCACGTTTAGCCCAACGGTACTCCGTATCCTCCAGAAGCGCCTGATACCTCTTCGTGTTCTCCAATGTGGGTGCACGACGAGGATGGAAGACATGATACTGTATACAGAGCGCTTTAGCTCCTATCGCGGTCTTCCCTGAATTCCTCAGCCGGATATATAAATCTCCGTCTTCACCCCAATACGATTCCATAGCCTCATTGAACCCATTAACTTTTAAAATATCGTCTTTCCATGCACTGAAATTACTTCCAAGCAAGTCGAGCGGTCTCTGATAACCTAAAAAACGCCTCAACAAAGGATGAGTAATACGCAGCGCCCTCTTCATTGCAATCGAATCCTTAACCACACTGCTCACAAGAAGGCGAAGATCCAGTTGATCAAACTTTCCTCTACTTACCTCGTTTAATACAATCTTACGACTTATATACGATCCAAGATCTACTCTACGTCCACAGACAAAACGATTTGGCTTCTTTAAGGCCAAATGATCCTCTACAAAGTGACGCTCTAAAATTACATCAGCGTCCACAAATATCAAATAACTTGCCCCTGTTTGCCTAATCGCAAGATTTACAATTTTTGATTTTCTGTAACCTTGATCTTCTTGGGTTACAAACTTTATAGGAAACGTGTGCTTTTCATTGCACAGTTCGCGAGTCTCATCACTCGAACCATCATCAGCGACCACCACTTCAAAATCTCGAAACGTCTGCCGATCAAGGCTTGCAAATAAAAATCGCAAAGTTCGCGCTTGATTGTAAGAAGTAACTATAATTGAAGCCGAAATCGCATTAGACATTGAGCGCCTCCATTTGGATGTCTTCTTTGAAAGCTTCAGTTTTGGTGAAAACCTTCGGAAAAACAGCCCGGCCTCGTCCAATTCCATAATAAACAAAACCTCGAGTTCTCATCTGACGAGGATCAAATAAATTTCTACCGTCAAAGATCGTCGTGGCCTTCATGGTAAGTTTCATTTTATCGAAATCTGGATTTCGAAACTCATTCCACTCAGTCAAAATGAGTAACGCATCCACTCCAATCAAAGCATCGTACGAGGAATCACAATACGAAACGGAATCTCCCAAAACCGCACGTGCAGTTTCCGTTGCTACTGGATCGTAAACTTTGATCACAGCCCCGGCCTTTAATAACTCAGCAATCGCTGTCAGCGAGGGAGCCTCCCTCATATCGTCAGTGTTGGGTTTAAATGCCAGGCCCCAAATTCCAAAAACCTTATCTTTAAGACTTTCCTTAAAATGATCGTGAATGAGCCTCACTAAATATTTCTTCTGCCTTAAGTTGGCTTCTTCTGCTGCTGCAACAACTCTCATCGGGACATCTGATTTACGTGCAGTAGAAATGAGGGCCTGAACATCTTTCGGAAAACATGACCCTCCATAGCCGGCTCCGGCATATAGAAAATGCTTACCGATTCGGACATCGGTAATCATACCTCGCCTCACTTCTTCAACATCCCCCCCGACCTTATCGCAGAGCCCGGCTAGCTCGTTCATAAAGCTAATCCGAGTGGCCAAAAATGCATTACATGCATATTTCGTAATCTCTGCCGAAATCGGATCCATGCAAAGCACTGGATTGCCTTGACGAACAAAAGGCGCATAGAGTTCGGCCATTCTCGCATAGACATCCTTATCTCGTGTGCCAATCACGACACGATCGGGCCGCAGAAAATCGTCTATTGCCGTTCCTTCTTTTAGAAATTCAGGATTACTCACTACATCGAAACGATGCTGAGTCTTCGCTTTAATCCAATCCGCTACTACCTTATGGCATCCAATAGGAACAGTCGACTTATTCACAATTAGGCAATAGCCCGTCAGAGAACTTCCGACTTCTTGTGAAGCTGCTTTTAGATATTGCATATCAGGCTCCCCGTCAGGAAGTGCGGGAGTACCCACGGCTAGAAAAATCACATCACATCCTGCAACAGCTTCAGCAGTAGAAGTTGTAAAATGGAGTCGATGATTGGCGACACCTCTCTCAACTAAAGTCTCGAGCCCAGGCTCAAAGATTGGAATGATGCCCCGCCGCAGTGCTTCTATTTTCGAAGCATCCTTATCGACACAGAAAACTGTATTACCAGTATCCGCAAAACATGCTCCGGCCACTAATCCGACATAACCCGTTCCAATGATTGCTATACGCATAGACAAAATCTCCCAAATTTCTGAAGCATATGCTACTTCTTTCCTACTGGAACCAACACAAACTTATGTCGCGTCCACCTTTAACTGTCACGATTATAGCCTTGAACGAAGAGGAAAATATCCTCCGAGCAATGAAGAGCGTTTCCTGGGCCGAGGAGATCCTAATAATTGACTCCGGAAGTACGGATCGCACCGTTGAAATCGCTCAGTCAGCGACAATACCAGCAAGCGTCCGGGTTATTTACAATCCATGGCCAGGATATGGTCAGCAGAAAAACTTCGCTCAAAAGCATGCTACCCATGACTGGATACTCAATATTGATGCAGATGAAGAGGTTTCGCCTCAATTAAAACGGGAAATCGAAACGAATCTCAAAGCGATAAAAACAAGTAGTCTTGATGCCCAAGGTTTTTTTTTCCCGAGAAAAACTTTCTACCTCGGAAAATGGATCAAGCATGGTGGCTGGTATCCAAATCACCTCGTCCGCTTGGTAAACCGTAAATTTGCTACTTGGACCGAACCCCGCGTACACGAAGAGCTGAAGGTACGGGGCAAAGTTGTGGGTTTAAAACACGCTCTCCATCATTTTGCCTTTTTAAGTATTCACGATCAAATACTGACCAATTTAAGATTCTCTCGGCTAGGTTCAGAAGATTTAAAAAAAACGGGGCAGCAGCCTAGCCTTCGGCGCCTTATCATGAAACCCGTTGGGAAATTCTTTGAAACCTATTTGATCAAGGGCGG
>JBDSKY010000565.1:0-6399 GCA_039916675.1 Bdellovibrionia bacterium | reverse complement strand
GAGCTCTGTTTCCGTTCCACTCAGATTCAAATTGATCTTCTTATCGAGTTCTTGTGTCAGTCCTCTCATAATTCTATGAAATTTATTGAAAATATTCCCAATAGGCTGCATTCGCGTCTTCATGAGTTCTTCTTGAATTTCTCCAGTCACGATGTTCAGACGCTGGCTCAAATTTAAGAAATCTAAGTCATCATTTTTAGAGGAAAATTGAAGAATTTGATTTCTGACCAGAACCATTTCCCCTACTAAATTCATGAGTTTATCTAAAAGCGTCACGGAAACTCTGATTGTAGATGCAGCATCACTAGTGAGGATCTCTTCAGCGTGAGTTTCCCCCTGAGCTGATGTCATACTGGCTTCATGATTGGGTTTTTCTGGACTTTGTGAAAGACTTGCAGTGAGTTGAGCAAGGGTCGGAGCAAGTACTTCAAATTCGGCTTGAGGATCGGATTTTGATCGATTCCGAATGATATTTACCATTCGTTCAATAATATCTAGACTTTTGTAGAGTGCATTCATCACTCCACCTGGAATTGCAGTCCTATTTTTACGAATTGGCTCTAAACTGGATTCTATCGCATGACCCAACGCACCCAAATGAGTGAAGCCAAAAAGATGGGCTGATCCTTTTAGTGAGTGGATATCACGATAAACTGAGTCCAGAATTTCGTGGGAAGGTGATTCAATCTCAAGTTGGCTGAAATGAACGGAAAGCCGTTGAGAAATTTCGTCGCACTCCGCAAGAAATTCATTCAATGCAGTGTCTGAAATCGGTGTAGGTTCAGCCGGCCTAGGTGCAGGCTTATCAGGTTTAGTTTCCGAGTTATCCTTTTGTGGCGGTTGCTGGAATATTTCTTTTATTGTTAAACGCGCCGCATCAAGTCCTTTTAGGATAAGGTCAAGTTGTTGTTTTGGAATGGAATCTTGGGATGCATAGGGGATCATTAAATTTTCGAGGTGATGCATTTCCGACTGGAGTTTGACAGAGGCGATGATATCTGCGGATCCCTTTATATTATGAAATGCTCGTAGTATCGTATCGTAATGGGCCTTAAGACTGGCTCCATTGTCTAAAGCGATAAGACTCTCCTCAGCTTTATTAATCAACTCGAGGCTCTCAGTTTTGAATTCATTCATCTCTTCAGAGGTAATATACATCAATCACTTATCGGGCTTTGATTGAGAAATATTAGGAAAAGCTCTAAGGTCATTCTACGTGGGGAGTAATTTTCCAAAAAGAACCACCAAGAGCCACCTCTCTAATTCTTAAGTCTCCAAATTTGTTAGTATATCTAAAATTGGCGTTAATAATATTTAAGGTTATTCCGATAATCTAAATAAGATGAAGAAATCCAATCGTTTTAGCTTTTACGCAGCTCTGGTGGTTATGGTTGCCCTAATCACCTTTTGTCAGACTGCGGTAGCAGGTCCCGGCGGAAAATCCATTCTTGTCCAGCAAGGAAAGGAGCGGCAAAAAAAATCAGTTACTTTCCACCAAGGCGTCCACCCAGACGGTTCGGAAGTGAGCGGTGTTAGGCATTTCCACAAGGAGAATCCTTCCAACGCGGCAAAAAATGAACCAACGGCCGCACACCACCAACAGGCTGAACATAGTAAAACTCACAATGAAGTGGGGGCGTCTTCATACAGCGATAAAGAGATCAAGCAGATGCAGAGTGAGTACAATGCTGAGGTACGCAGGGGCAGCGAGGCCAACCATGGTCGTGCTGCAAACGAAAACCATCGGCAAGCCCAAGCTGCTCCGAAACCAATTATAAAACACGCACATGAGCCTTCCGCAGCTGAAGAAGAAGAGGAAGCTTCAAGTACAATGGGTGCGCTCCCCGCTTTTAAGAAGAACACTTCTCGACGAGTCCATTTGGTGCGTCCAGGAAGTTCACATCTAACAGGTAACTAGTCGGCACCTGTCGCAGTATTACTAGTCGTTGCCATTTTTTCCTTTAAATCACATGAGACATTATGTTTTATTCGCATGTGCGGTGTTTCATTTGTATGTGCGGTGTAGCTTCCTTCGATCGCAATTTAGAGGAAAAATTTATGTCAGCAACGCTCGATTCCAAACTACGAGAGTTTTCAAATTCAAAAAACGCATCGGCTATTCTAGATATTGGGGGATGGTTTGCCCCCTGCAGACAAGCAACCCATATGGTTGACATCATGCCGTTTAAGACTCTGAATGTGGCTGGGGCTTATGGTAACGGTGATTTATTAATCCAACCGGAAAATTATTTTCAATTGGATTTGGGTGCGATTGATCAGTTACCTTTTTCAGACAAACAATTTGATTTTGTCGTCTGTCGCCATACTCTCGAAGATATTAAAGACCCTATTCATATTGCGAAAGAAATGATGCGAGTTGCAAAGGCCGGGTATATCGAGACTCCAAGTCGAATCTACGAGAGCACCAAAGGCGTAGAGAGAAATTGGTGGTGCGGCCATTATCATCATCGATGGTTTGTTGAGGTCGAAGGCGATAAAATTATCTTTCAATTTAAACCTCACAATCTTCACTCGAATCCTTCTTTTTATTGGAGGCGTTATCCTTGGCAAAAAGTGAAAGAAGAACATAAGAATACTTCGCTTCTTTGGGAAGGTTCATTTAAAACGGAAGAAAGAATCATAATCGATTATAGAGATCTAAAGAACAATCTGACCGAGTTTAAGAAGGCCAGAGCGAATCAGCAAATCATGCGATTAAAATGGGCAAACTCGGACGGTGTCGAAAATGAAAGCTTCATTTAGAACAGGTAAAATAGGTAACCCAGGTGAGCGGCTCATGCTTGAATCTCCTCGCCAGGTATCCAGGTAGCATGGAAGCCAATTGGAACCCGTACTGGAATCGGAATTCTAGCAACCGGGCCTGATTTAAAATCCTGGGCGTCTAAAACGATAAATTCAGAAGTATGATTATTCCTGTCATACACAAAAGTCATGACCCATCCATCATCTTCTGCGTTTCCATTAGCGCGCGGAGCAAATACGGCTTCGCCGCCGAAGCAGTTCTGTCCGTATTCAAAGGTGGAGCTTGAACCTTTTTTGCAATCCTCTTTTATAAGCGCGTCAAAAAGGAGCGTGGGTTTTTCCCATTGTAGCTAATGCCGACATTTTATTCTCCCCCTTCGAAGCTTTAGTGGGATTAGCGCTGCGTTAGCAACGGGAAAATGAGTATCTTTCAGAAGCGGTTTGAGTAGAATCAAGAAAACTGGGGGATTCTATGAGTCAAATTTGCTATTTTTGTAAACGTGAGCCGGCAGTGCAGCAATGCGAAATTTGTAAAAGATGGGTGTGTATCCAATGCTCGGATGGGCACAATTGTTATCCTCGCGAAGGATAGGAATAGTCTGCTTAGTTTAAAGTAGTTTTGAACCGGGATAGACTCCAGAGAGTCATTATCGTTCCCATCAATAAGAGTATGCCGGTATGTACTAGGACGAAGTTGAGATCTCCACCTTTGAGCATGATGTTTCTCAAGATCATGAGGAAATGGGAGAGCGGATTAAAAGCTGCGACAATCTTCAACGCAAAAGGCATATTTTCCAGTGGGAAAAGAAGGCCTGAAAACAAGATAGCAGGAAACAGAAAAAGAAATCCAGCAAGCGTGGCCTGCTGTTGACTGTTGGTAATGGTTGAGATCATCGTTCCGATCGCAACGGTGGTGCAGACGTAGATAAAAGTTGAACCACCGAGTAGAAAAAGTGATCCTCGCACGGGGACGCCAAATCCAAAGACGGCAACTCCCAAAATCAGCGGCAAATTGCTTATTCCTAAAATTACGTAAGGTACAGTTTTCCCAAATATAATTTCCAGAGAAGATACAGGTGCGGATATGAGCATTTCAAAAGTGCCCATTTCTTTTTCACGAGCAATAGAGGTGCTGGTAAGAATAATCGTGATGAGTGAAATGAGGAGACACATCACCCCTGGCACCATGAAATAGGAAGTCTGAAGTGTGGGATTGTAGAGTACCCTCATATCGAAAGATATGGGAGGGGTCGGTATATCTAGCGATAGATCATGTGCTGCCACGCTGTTTGTAATTCCTCGAAAATAGCTTTCGATGGCCTGTGCCTGCAACACATTAACGGCATTGATTAGAACCTGGAGCTCTCCTTGCCCTTTGCCCATTGCCTGCATAAGACCGCCGGGAGGAGCAACTAAAACTACGTCAGCAAGCCCTCCGCGAATCATTTCAAAAGGCTCAATCTTCCGATCGGCCACGGCTGGAATAAACCATTTGCTAGCAATCGCACGATCATAGACATGACGAAAGGTAATATCGGTCGACGTAGGGGCGGCGAAGAGACGTATATTTTTAATGTCGTTGGAAATGGCGAATCCAAAAAGCGTAAGCTGCACGATTGGAGCTACAAATAAGAGAGCCCGCATTTTAGGATCCCGAAGAGATTGTTTAAACTCTTTTAAAATGAATCCTTTTAAAGTCCTGGTATATCCCAGCTTCATCACGGCTCCAAATCTCGTTTAAATCGCTTGAGTGAAACTGCAATCATGACTATTGCAATCAGTGTCAAAAAAATGAAGGACTGGCGCATTTCGACAAGCGTCGATCCTTCCAAAAAAGTTTCGCGCGCGATATTCATGAACCAACGGGCTGGGAGGATGCCCGTGAAATACTGAAAAAAGGTGGGCATACTAGCAATGGGAAAAACAAAGCCCGAGAGAAGCTGTGCAGGCAGTAAACCTGATATCATGGCCATTTGCATCGCGATTTGCTGTTGTCTCGCAATAACTGAAATCAATAGGCCCTGCGCTAAATAGGCGGCGAGAAAAATGGCACACCCTAATCCCAAAGTAAGTAAGTTTCCTTGAAATGGAACCTGGAAGACGGTTCGGGCTACTCCATAAACCAACACTACTGCTAACATCCCCAGGACGCCGTAGGGGGCCAGTTTACCAATAATGATCTCGATTGGCTGTACAGGTGTGGTTAAAAGAAGCTCCATAGAGCCGTTTTCCCATTCTCGTGCGACAGTGAGCGACGTTAAAAGGATGGACAGAATGGCCATAACTACGACTATGAGCCCTGGAATCACAAACCATTTGCTGTTTAGCTCATGGTTAAAAAGAAATCTTGTCTTCAGGACTATTGGGGATTTGGGATCAAACCCGGCTAACTCTTTATTGAGTCTCCTCTGAATAGACGAAACGTAGGAGAATACAGGACCTACTGTAGAATTATCGGACCCATCCAATAAGAGCTGAGCTTTTGCTTCCCGCCCCGCGAATAGGTTTGTTTCAAAATTTGAGGGGATGATAAGAGCCACTCGGTCTTTTTCTCTGGAGATATTCCCTTGTGCTTGAGTAGGAGAGTTAGCGTAATCAACGATAAAATATCCAGAGCTCGTAAATGATTCAATCACTCTCCGCGATGTTACGGTTTTATCGGAGTCAAAAACGGCAATATGAATACTTTTGATATTAAACTCAATTGCAAATCCGAAAACAAAGACCATGAAAAGGGGCAACCCTAAAGCTAAGGCAAGCGTGAACGGATCGCGTCGAATATGAAAGATTTCTTTCTGTGCGATTGCAAATGCGCGTGCTGGGACAAATTTCACTTAGGTCCGCCTTCCACCAAATGGATGAAAACATCTTCGAGAGTAGCGGGTATGGACTTGATGTGAAAGCGAGTTTTAAGCTCATCTTTGAACCTATCTGAAATCTTGTCGGATTTAAAAGTGATATGGAAGCGACGTCCATAAGGTTCAAAGAAATCAATATTTTCATTACTTTTCAGCTTTTCAATTTCTGCGTAGCTAGTCTCTTCAAGAGGTTCTAGCTCATAAACGGAGTTCGGAAATGTCTTGATTTTCAGCTGGCTCGGAGTATCTAGCGCGATAATAACACCTGATCGCATCAGGGCAACTCGCCCACATTGTTCAGCTTCATCCATATAGTGTGTTGTAACGAAGATTGTTTTATTTTGAGCTGCCAGCTGCCGAATGAGAGACCAGAATTTGGCACGAGAGGCGGGGGTTACACCGGCTGTGGGTTCATCTAAGAAGACTATTTCTGGATCATGTAAAAGAGAAGCGGCAAGGGATACTTGCTGTTTGACGCCACCGGGTAGATTCCGAACAAATGATTTTAAATCATGAGAGAAGGAAATAAACGTCAAAAGTTCGTCTCTTCTTTTGACGTATTGCTCAGTGCTAAGTTTTCGCAAACTTGCAGCAAAGGATAGATTTTCTTCTACAGTCAAATCGTCATAGAGCGTAAATTTCTGGGACATATAGCCGACTTTACTTTTAACCGCTTTGCCTCCGTCCTCAAATCCAATACCGCCCACCAGGACTGAACCGGAGGTGGGTACTCGAAGTCCGCATAGGACTCGAATCGTGGTTGTTTTTCCTGCCCCGT
>JBDSKY010000564.1:0-4054 GCA_039916675.1 Bdellovibrionia bacterium | reverse complement strand
CATGGCGATGCAACAGCGAACGTGGATGCAGGGCTTGTGGGATGCTGCCAAAGCCTTCGATTTGCCAGCTAAATTTACGCCTGTTTATTCACCGTGATTTTTTCTAATGGAAAATCTCGGTTCAACGTCATTTTGGATATTGCATTGCTAATCATTATTCAGATTATTGAGTGAGATATATTTGGGGCTTCGTCATAGCTCAAGAGTGAGGCACTTGCATGCGCCTCCCGCTTTTATGAATTCCGAAACATCAACCTCGATAATGGAAAAATTATGTTTACTGAGCGCAGCTTTCAACTCGTCCGAGGCCTTATTTAAAATGATATCGTTGCCGATATTCACCGCATTGCAGGCAAAGTTATTGGCATCCTGATCTGAAACCCAAATAATTCTGTCGTTGAATTCGTGCTTAATTTTATTAACACTTTGGGGCGTGAATGCTTTTTGATAAGCGATAGCATACCCATTCGCCAAAGGGCAAAATGCTGTATCCAGGTGATACCACCTCGGGTCAACAAGAGTCAGTCCGTTTACCTGAGTGTGTAAGATTGTGGTGATTTCATCTAATGCTTGTACATCGCTTCTATGCCCATAACCAATCCACACACGTCCATTGGAATCATAGAGCGCATCACCCGCACCTTCGAATTTTATATCGCTATTTAGTCGCCTGATACGATAGCCGGAATTCTCAAAGAACTTGCTGAAGTATGGCGACTCTGCCTGCCTTTCCAGATAACGGAATGAAGATACAATCACTTCGTGATCGCGGCATACAAAACCGCCATTGGCGGTGAACACCATATCCGGCAATCCAGCTACTGGCTCTATCAGCCTGATTGATGCCTTACTGGAGAGAATGTCATGTAAATTTTTCCATTGCTTCTCCGCCAATTCTTTATTTTCCCGCCCTTGGTTTCCAGCCATCCAAGGGTTGATGACATAGCTGACTTCGAAATATTTGGGATCACACATCAGAAATGTTTTCATTGGTTTATCCATTTTTTTATAAGGTTAATGTGAGTTGAAATTTTAGAATGCCAATTCACATCCTCAACTGAAAATAAAATTTGCCGATAAAGTAATCAAGGTAATCATTGATGCAATATATAAGCATGCTTCTCAAAAAATGATATCCAATTCATTATTGGATGGTGATTGGAAAATTCTAAGCTGCTGCACACACACAGGCTAATGATTTGGCTAATAAAAAAGCCCTGCATCACTGCAAGGCTCTATATCTGGCTCCTCGATCCGGGCTCAAACCAGGGACCTGCGGATTAACAGGAGCAGCTACTCTGGGAATTGTGCATCTAAAGCTGAAGAATCGGAACTGATTTTTTACAGTGCGCCAGTCTGCTTTACGTGAACCGAACCAAGGCCCAACCTGAACTAGTCGAAATTGCCATTTTTCTCTATAATTTTGATATAAAACAATAATATACAATAAATTCAACTGAGCTGCCACCCAGCGATTATTTCGAATTGACTGGCTCAACTGACTAAAATTCTTCGCCTTACGCGGGATAGTACTATGGACAAACTCGGCTTGGCGAGTAATCAGCTCACCGTGTGGTTTGATAATGCTACTGAGAAGCTTCTCACGCACTTGGGAAACAACGATATATTTAATTGATTTTGGCTGTTTTATAAGGTCCATCTGGAAGAGCATTAGGGCTCAAAAGAAACACTTCTCTATTGGCTTGCTGTGTAAGTGGCATGTAATTAGGGGTAGCCCTCGAAATTGCGGCGCTTACAACGGCAGAGATTATTGATCCTAACGCGGATCCAGAACTATTGCTTTGAGGTGTATACGCCATCTTTTGTTTTTCACTCCATATGTCTGTTCCGTCCTTGGAGACCATACGATATTCAAATTCAACCGTAACCGTCGTGGCGAATATTGCGTATTTAGCATCCCATCGATGAATAGTCACATAAAGAATCGCATCAGCATCAAAGAGCTTGGCAAGTGCTGAAGGAGGCTCGTTATGAATACGGTCTCCTTCATAAAACCCTTCCTGCTCCAGGACAAATTTTGTAGTGTTGACTGGAAAAACGTAATAACCTTTGTCTGCGAGTGATATTGGTAACGTAGCCAGAACATAATTTGGTGCATCGACATCTAGCGATTTATTGACAACAGGAACCACCAGAATAGACCTAGGAGCAGCGGTGGTAAACGCACTCATATCTTTTTTAACGGATTGAGTAACACATCCCGTTAACAAGGAAAATATAAAAATCCAGAACAGGTTTCTCATATTTTTATTTCCTGCTTTGCTTTTTGTCTTCTCTCCAGATTTTGAATCATTGCAGACATTAAGCCTTTACTTTCAGGCCACACATCGCGTTCTTTCTTGTACATTATGATGGCTTTAGTGAGCGCCCCTGATTGCAAGTAAAGCGTACCTAACTCGGCATAAAGTCCCGGCGCAACTTTCTGGCCATTTTTTTCCATGAGCATCGTGTGTGTCTCAAGGTTTATACGAAGCTTTTCAACTTGAGTAGTGTCTTTATAAGCCGCATAGAGATCATTTTCGTAACCTCCCCATTGATACAAACCAGGATCAGTAGCGCATCCCGCTAAGGAAATAATAAATAATGCAATCAATAAAGTATGCATCATTGCTTATTATTTCACGAGAATAGTTCGATTAACTCCATCACCAAGGTAAAGTTTCTCCTCTATGAGTATCAGATCATTTGTATTAATGCGTATCTGATGACTACCAGAAAGTATTCGAAGGGACGCTACACCTTCCCTGAATTCTCCAATCGATCCCATGTCAAGACCGTCAACATAAATTTTGGCATCAAGTAATCTATCATCAAGAATCTTGAATGATAATTGAGGACGCATATCTCTAACATTCTGTTTTTCAGTAGGCATCTGTGTGCAGGCAGAAACAAGCATCACAAATAACCCAGACATAAACAACAAGCCTATCGATGTTTTATGAATATTCATTTTTGATTACCTGCATAGCGGATGATAAGTTGATCAGGCTTGAAAGAACGAATGGATCCTGAAGTCACAGTACCTGTTGATCCTTCATTCAGCTCACCTTCGCCAAATAACGAGTCGATGCGTATTTGAGCAACCTCTCTACCTGGAAGTGATATCTCTGCCCCAGTCTGGGTTGACTTCACTTTCTCTCCTTTTGTTTGCACGGAAAACGTCATTCCTGGGCGAATCCCCTGACTCTTCCCTCCACTAATGTAGAGTAGATTGTCTTCAGCTTTTAGGATGTACGTCTCCCAGGGGCGATCTTTCAGTTCCGAGGTGAATCTGTTAACCGCATCGGACACGGCTTGTCGTATAGCCGCATCGTTGAGTGTTCCGTCATATGCAGCTTGCGAACCAAATCCAAATGTAGAAGCAGTCTCTGTTGATGCCTCGCCAGAACCGGAGGCAGCAAAAAACACCTGACCATTGTTTGTATCTACCAATCGAATGTCAATTTTTGCAAATGCGACTTGTCTTTTACTAGAGGAAGCAAAGCCTGTTGCACCGACGGTCTTCCTGCCAAATTCAGTCAATGAACCTACGATTAGTGCATCGACACCGATCAGATTAAGTTTTGCTCCTCCGATTTCATTCTCAATTAAAACGCGATTGAGATCGGGCCTCTCAAAGACCAGATAAGCCCCAGACTCCGTGAGTGCCTTGCTCATTAAATCGGTTACCTGCTTACCTAGAGGATCATTAAATTGATCACGTAACAAAGAATGCCCGTAACTGGTTTCATTTGTAATCCGGCCAAGAGCGATTTTCCGCTTAAGTATAGGCACCGTCGGTGCTTGAGAAAGTGTGGCCTGCTGAGCTGACTTTTGAGATGCAGTTGAATGAAGTGATTCTTTTTGAGCAATGGGTGGAGCCTGAATCGCACATCCCGTTGCTAGTAATACGATGCTAGTCGCGATGCCCATTTTTATTACTTTTAGCTGGATTAAATCTGGACACTGGATCATGCGATTATCATCCTTCAAATAGATGTGTTATAAAACTTCTTGAAGTTCAAATTTACAAAAATAAAAAATTATATAGTAG
>JBDSKY010000563.1:0-4412 GCA_039916675.1 Bdellovibrionia bacterium | reverse complement strand
GCCCCACGTTGGCTCCATGCTTGCACTCTGGGCAGTTCTGACACGACTGAAGAAACCCAATAGCATCAATTATCCTCCGAACGTCAGCACTCTCATCTCCAACATTTCTCCCATTGAGAAAGCCCGTTGCTATGACAACGGAGATTTACCTGCCATCTTAGCCCCTGAAGAAAAAAAGCTGCTGCGAGCTTCTCTAAAAAAACTCCGAGATGAGTATTCCAACATTCCTTACTACGAAGGCCGCATGGGTGCTTCAGCCCGTGAAATGAAAGCTCTACTCTTGGATGCAGCCCAAAATCCAGAATTCTACTGCCTCTCCCCGCTCGCCGTCTTTAGAGAGATGGAAGAATTTATTAAGAGAGTGACTGAAAACGAATTTTTAAAACAAGAAATCAAAGACGGCTATCACGATAGCTCAGAATTCATTAGTGTAATTCGCACTGAATATTTGAATAAAGTAGATAGAGAAGTACGCGATTCCATGGGGCTATATGACTCCGCTCAATGGGAAGATTTCCTGAAAAAATATGTAAACCAGCTGTCTCTATTCTTAAAGAAAGAAAAGGTTAAAAACCCGATCACCGGAAAGCTTGAAGACCCCGACCTCTCGATGATTAATGAATTTGAAAAGATGGTCGAAGCCCCCTCTGACAACGCGCAAAAGGACAGCTTCCGGCAAAACATCATATCTCAGGTAGGGGTTTGGTCGCTCGATCATCCAAAAGAAACAGTAACTTACGCGAAAGTCTTCCCAGAATTTTGGAAGAAGCTTGAAAAGCACTACTTTGAATCCCAAAAAGCCCTCTTAAAAAAGGTGAGCGACGCCCTGGTTTATGATACGAAAGAAGCTGACTTGGCCACTGAAAGCGGAAAGCTGGCCCGTCAGACGGTGGAAAACATGGAATCTAAACTAGGCTATTGTCCGCACTGCGCTAAAGAAGTTATTACTTTTCTGATGCGCCAAAGATATTAATGACACGAATAGTATTGGATATAAAAAAATTAAGTCTAGCTAGTAACGATATTAAAAATATTAATGCCGAATATAATCATAATTTACGCAATATGAAGATAAGTACTATGAAGCAAAACCTACGATGAACGTAACTCGCTCACTGACTTCGGAACACTACTTAGTCACCCACTCAGTAGGTCCCCACCAGCAGGGAATTCGCTTAGACTCGTTCCTCAAAGAACGCTACCATAAACGATCTCGCTCACAGCTGAAGCGCGCCATAGGCACCGGCGCTGTTACCGTCCAACGCAATCAAGGCCCGCATCTGCAGTTCGGCCAGCCGAAGCCTAGCTCTCAACTTATTCCAGGCGATGAAGTATTAGTTCTTACCGAGAGAAAACCCGAACCCTCCGTCTGTTTTGACTATGAAATTTTATTCGAAGACGAAGCTCTCTTTGTTATTAGCAAACCACCTAACCTACCGGTACACCCGGCAGGACGTTATTTTTTCAATACCCTCTTGGTTCATCTCAAGACTCAGGGACATCAGAAGCCTTTGAAAGCTGAACATGACTATTACCTGGTTCATCGCCTAGACAAGGAAACCAGTGGAATTCTAGTGTTAGCTAAACAAAAAGCGTTTTGTGCTTCTGTCACTCTGCAATTTGCGGAGCGCTCGATCCGAAAAAGGTACCTAGCCATAGTGAAAGGCATTTGCCCCCCCAGCTTCACCATAGATCTTCCATTAAGGCGTACAACCCATTCTCTAATCGAATTAAAGATGATGACCGCAACTCTGGAAGAAGGCGGACAAGTCTCCCTTACCGAATTCAACAGACTATCTATTCACGGTGAATACTCACTTGTGGAATGTTTCCCTAAAACCGGAAGACAACACCAAATTCGAGTTCACCTGGAGGCCGCAGGTCATCCTATCGTGGGGGATAAGCTCTACGGAATGCCAGAATCGGAAGCCCTGAGATTTTACGAACGGAGATTGCTGACTCCTGAAGCGGAAGCCAAACTCCTACTTCCAAGACACGCTCTGCATGCAGCGTCCATCCATTTCAAGCACCCAATCACCGGTAAAATGATGGACTTCCATTCGCCCCTGCCCAACGATTTAAAAGAATTTCTAAGTAAGCAAAAAGTAGAGTAAGCTGCCCTACATGCCAAAAGCCGACCTGACTCTCAACAAAGATCCTATCACCCAATTTCAGAGCTGGTTCCAGGATGCAATCCAAACCGGAATGAAATACCCCGATGCCATGACTCTGGCTACCGCTTCAGCCAAAGGGGCACCCTCCGCCCGAACCGTTCTCTATAAAGGAATGAATAAAGAGGGCCTCAAGTTTTTCACCAATTACAATAGTCGTAAGAGCAAAGAACTCAGGGCCAACCCCCGGGCTGCAGTTCTATTCTACTGGCCCCAGTTAAATCGACAAATTCGGATCGAAGGAAGAATCAAAAAATTATCCTCTCAGGAATCAGACGAATATTGGCTCACCAGACCCAGCGAGAGCCGAATTAATGCAGCCGCCTCTCCCCAGAGCAGCCAAATCTCAAGTCGAGCCATCCTGCTCAAAAGAGTCAAAGACCTTCTGCTAAAATTTGGCGCGACAAACATACCGCGTCCCAAACATTGGGGAGGCTATTGCCTAATCCCGAACAAATTTGAATTCTGGGTTGAAGGGCAATTCCGGCTTCATGATCGATTTCAATACCGGAAGCAAAAAGGAAAGTGGCAACAAGTCAGGCTTGCGCCCTAATATTTCTTAGACTAATACGTCTTTAATCTGCTGCAATAATTTCTTCAATGAGTAAGGCTTTTGTAAAATTCCGCTTAATTTAAGCTCAGCAAATCGCTCGACCACTTCATCCTCACTATAACCAGTGCACAAAACAACCTTGAGATCCGGCCGAATCTTTCTGATTTCTCTAAGAGTTTCTTCCCCATTCATAATGGGCATCGACAGATCCAAGAGAACAAGATCAATCTTATTTGAAGGATCCGCCACCAGCTCAATTGCTTTCTTACCACTGGAGGCAGTGTTAACGAAATATCCGTTAGAGCAAAGCAGATTTTGCACCATACTCCTAAGAGTATCCTCGTCATCCACCAGCATGATACTCCTCAATTTTTTCTCCACGCCAGACTCTTCCTTTCGCTCCTACAGGTTTGCTTCAAAACCCATCCACAATATTCCATACTAAATAAAAGAGCTCTACAAAGCCAACCCTAGTTATTTCTTGTCGGAATTATTTAAGATTTCCAAAAATATATTAATATCATGGAGCGTCAAAATCTAAACGTGATCTAAAATCGCCGGCGGTTGCGTGCTAAGAGCAGCTTTCTGACGACCTGCGTAAACCCTTTACCACTTTCTTCACTGGTGATCCAATTAGGGGGATAAACCAACTGATCGACGTACTTCCTTAAATTGGCAACACCTACCGAATATTCAAACTTCTGATACATAGGCTCATCATTCGGAGAATCGCCCACAAACAACCATCGGCCCAGAGCCGGCGCCTTGCCCTTGAGCCCAGGATTAAATCCAGGAGCTCCCAAATCCAACCAGTGCTGGAACCCCTTACCCTTATCATAATCGCCAAACCAGGCATTCACGTGGATACTGGAGAGCTTAGCGTGCGCTCCTTCACCGTGGCAAAGCTCAAGCAATGCCTTCACATCTTCTTCTTGCCAAGGCGGCACGTCCTCACAAATATCAATCGCCAAATCATACTCACGATAAGACTGATCCGAAGCCCACTTGGCCTCAGGAAATCGAGCCCGGATCTTCTCCCCTAACCCACGCAGCTTGGCTTGCAAAGCTTCTACATCTGCAACCCCGGCCAAAGTATCAGTCCGCTTCCGAACACCTTTTTCAACAAAAAATGTGAAAGCCCCGTTTTCACCCACTACCGCATCCACAGGCCAAAATCGGGCAATATGATCACACCAACCTGCAGGGCGTCCTGTAACGGGAACAACCCCAAACCCCGCTTCCTTCAAAGTCCAAAGGGCCGCATACGCATCTGGTGTAAGCTTACCGCTAGTCGAGAGGGTATCGTCGATATCAAGACAAACCCCTCGAACATCATACAATTCATCAGGAGCAACATCCCGCCAAAGCTTAGGTATCATCAGATCTTCTTCTTCCGTCGAAACTCTACTGGACAATTGGGTTGACATTCAGCCCTCCCCTTCTCGCAAGGTTCGACGTGGATATTAACCGAGGCCCGCGGAAAAACCTCAGAAATTTTTACTTCCAAATCATCACAAACAGAATGCGAGGCATCCACCGTCATATGCCCACACACCACCAAATGAAAATCAATATGACGGGTAGCACCGCTCTTACGAGTACGCAGATCATGAGTTTCAATAATATGTGGACCCTCATAACCATCCACGAGCGCTGTAATTTTTTCCAGCTCCTGCGCCGGTAATTGC
>JBDSKY010000562.1:0-4463 GCA_039916675.1 Bdellovibrionia bacterium | reverse complement strand
TCTGAAGCTACGCGGCCTACAACAGCCTCGAGCGGAACTTCCAGACGTTTGATCCCAGATTCTTGAATTCTCTTAATGACGGCTTTCGTAAATTTTCTGTTTTTCTTTACGATAACTTCGCCATTTTTAGGATCAAGGATGTCATCTTCAGCTCGCTGGCCGGAGAGAATATCTAGATCAACAGCTTTATAGTATTTTCCATCCTTCTCAAAAAGAAGGGTTTCAATGCGATAAAAGTAATTTAAAATGTCTTGATTAGACATGCCCATCGCACGCAGTACGATGGTTGCTGGCAATTTTCTCTTACGATCAATGCGGGCATACAAGATATCTTTGTGGTCAAATTCAAAATCTAACCAAGAACCACGGTGAGGAATCACTCGAGCGGAATATAAAATCTTCCCGCTTGAATGGCTCTTGCCTTGGTCATGGTCAAAAATAACACCGGGAGACCGGTGAAGCTGACTTACAATGACTCTCTCAGTTCCATTAATAATAAAGGAACCTGCATCAGTCATCAGGGGAATTTCTCCCATGTAGACTTCTTGTTCCTTAATATCACGAATATTACGGGTACCCGCTTCTTCGTCTACCTCATAAACTACAAGGCGTACCGTGATTTTCAAGGGTGCTGCGAAGGTCATCCCTCGTTGACGGCAATCGGAAACATCGTATTTAGGACGTTCTAAGACGTAACTCTCGAACTCTAAAGACGCTGTTCGATTAAAGTCTTCAATCGGAAATACCGATTTGAATACCGCCTGCAAACCTGAATCATTCCTCTTATTAGGCGCTACATCTGCCTGAAGGAACTTTTCATAAGACTTGCGCTGCAACTCTATGAGGTTCGGAATTTCTACCGGAGAAGTGATCTTTGAAAAATCTTTACGAACTCGGCGATTTTCCGAAAAAAGGGAACCCATGCATGCTCCTAAAAGAAAATAATAAAAGTCGTTACCGCACCCAGCCTACATGTTTTTCCCATTAAGGCAAGGGCGCGGTACGATTTTTGAACCAGAGGTACTAAAAAGGGCGAGTGACTAACGATCACTTAATCTCGACCTTAGCTCCTTCACCTTCAAGTTTCTTCTTAATTTCATCAGCTTCTTGCTTGTTGATGCCTTCTTTAACAGTCTTAGGGGCACCTTCAACTAGATCTTTTGCTTCTTTAAGGCCTAGTCCAGTGATAGCACGAACTTCCTTAATAACATTGATCTTCTTCTCGCCCGCAGCAGTAAGCACTACTGTGAACTCAGTTTTTGCTTCTGCCACTGGAGCAGCTGCAGCACCGGCCGCGGCTGCTGCCACTGGGGCAGCTGCAGAAACACCAAACTTAGACTCGAGATCTTTCACAAGTGTGGAAAGTTCAAGTACGGACATATTTTCAATAAAGGAAACAACTTGTTCCTTAGTAATAGCAGTTGCATTCGACATTTTATACCTCGTTTACTTCTAACCCTTAGTCATCCTAACCTTGGGAGGTGGTCCCTCTAGTTCTTAATTCTTAGGACCGATTGCTAGCAGCTTTCCTGACCACTAGTTGAAACCGAAAACTCTTCAGCGCTTGCGCATCACGCCTGAGGTTCCGCTTTCTTCTTCTCAATGGCAGCCAACACTGTAACCAAACTTCTTGGCACAGCTGCGAGCACACCGACAAAATTCGTAATAGGTCCGTTCATTGTTCTCAATAACATTCCTAAGAGAACTTCCTTGCTCGGAAGTTTAGCAAGCGCCTCAACGCCAGAGGCATCAATACGCTTTGTTCCCATTAGACTATCTTTGAGTGTGAAGGCCTCATTATCTTGAGCAAACTTATGGACTACTTTCGCTGTAGCGGTTGGCTCACCGAAACCGAAAGCCACTAAAGTTGGACCAACTACACTATCCATTAAGCTCTTGGCTTCTTCGCCCATGCTGCCATCTTTGGTAATAAGCCTGGCTACGTTATTCTTTAATACTTTAACTTCAGTATTCAATGGCCTTAGCGATCGCCTAAGGTCGTCAGCTTGAGTTGCTGTCAAACCTTTAAAGTCAGCGAAAATAGCTACTTGAGCTCTGCTAAACTTGTCTTTTAATGTACCCGCAAGATCGGTCTTCTCTGTTCGATTCATGACTCTAACCTCTATCTATTCTAAAATTTCTAACTTTGATTAAGCTACGCCAGCCGTGACCATAGCATCCATAGGATCAATGGAAATGCCAGGGCTCATTGTCGATGACAATGTAATATGCTGTAAATAGGTTCCCTTACTGGTTGGAGGCTTCGCACGAAAGATCACCTGAGCCAAAGCGGCGAAATTTTCTTTCAACTTAACCGCTCCGAAGGACTTTTTGCCAATTCCAACATGAATGATACCGGTCTTCTCAGTACGATATTCCATTTTGCCCAATTTTTGTTCCTTGATCGCCCTTGTAACATCAAATGTTACAGTTCCGAGCTTAGGATTAGGCATCAAACCACGAGGTCCTAAAATTTTACCAATCTTAGAAACAGCGACCATCATGTCAGGGGTAGCAACCATCTTATCAAATTCAAACCAACCGCCGGCAATCTTTTCAATAAGATCTTCTGCGCCAACGAAGTCAGCTCCTGCAGCGGTGGCTTCTTTCGCTTTGTCGCCCTTTGCCAAAACAGCAACGCGAGTTACTTTACCAATACCGTGAGGTAGTACGACCGCTCCGCGGACCATTTGATCAGCGTGCTTTGGATCTACACCTAGATTAAAGGCAACATCAATAGTTTCATCAAAGCTGGCATAAGCCACTTCGGCTAAAAGTGTTAGTGCAGCGTCTACTGTGTAACGCTTGCCTTGCTCTACTTTTTCAAAAGCATTCCAATATTTTTTACCGTGTGCGCCCGAGCCTTTTCGCTTAGACACAGTCTTTTTTACTTCTGTCATACTTCTCCTTTGTGGTGTTAACGCTAGACAAGCTAGCTCCCACTTATATTCTCAAAAATTATTAATCAACTACCGTAAGGCCAGCACTGCGAGCAGTTCCAGAAATGGTTCGCATTGCCGCTTCAATGCTACCAGCATTCAAATCAGGCATTTTTAGCTTAGCAATTTCTTCAATTTGCTGTTTAGTGACTTTACCAACCTTAGTCTTATTTGGCTCTCCTGATCCTTTTTCTACTTTTGCTGCTTTAAACAACAAATTAGAAGCTGGAGGAGTCTTCGTAATAAAGGTGAAGGAACGATCAGAGTAAACGGTAATAATTACCGGAATGATTGTCCCTTTTTGGTCCTGTGTTTTCGCGTTAAACGCTTTACAGAACTCCATAATATTAACGCCACGTTGTCCCAGAGCGGGCCCAACTGGTGGAGCAGGATTAGCTTGTCCACCCGGAATCTGTAACTTAATCTGACCTGTAACTTTTTTTGCCATAACTTACCTTTCTACAAGCACGTCCTGTGCTCTACTGCTTCTTTACTGCCCTGGGCAGGCAAACGGTCCTTTTAAACTTTGAACCGCGACTTATAACACGAACCTTTATATTTTTTCAACCTGAATAAAATCAAGTTCTACTGGAGTCGATCGGCCAAAGATACTGACAAGTACTTTAACTTTGCCTTTATCCGGATTCACATCTTCCACTACACCATTAAAATTAGAGAAGGGACCATCAATGACGCGAACATTTTCGCCTTCATGGAAAGAGACCCGAGGACGAGGCTTAACTTGACCTTCAGCGATGCGATTAGTCATCTTTTGAACGTCAGACTCAGGAACAGGCACAGGCTTAACTTTATCGCCCACAAAACCAGTGATCTTAGGGGTATTCTTGACAATGTGCCAAGTATCTTCATTCAAAACCATTTTAACCAAGATATAACCTGGAAAAAACCGTCGCTTAGTTGTTTTCTTCTGTCCCTTAACTAACTCGACTACATTTTCCTCAGGAACAAGAACTTCACCAAAAAAACTTTCTTTTTTAAGGGATTTGATACGCTCTTCAAGCGCGATCTTCGCCTTATTTTCAAAACCCGAGTATGTGTGCACTACGTACCAAGCCATTTCACCTGCTTGCGCCGCTAGAAGTTCTGGCATATTCATCTCCTTTCTTAGAGTATCCACTTGAGCAATTGAACCCAGCAATAGTCTAGGAGTCCCAAAACCATACCGGAAATCAGCACCATTATAATGACTACAACGGTTGCCGACCGGGTATCCTTTTGCGTAGGCCAGGCCACTCGAGAAAGCTCGACCAAAACCTCATTCATAAATTGGTTCGCTTGCTCATTTTTATAGAGCACGAGGAACAAAATGCCCCCAGCGATAGCCGAAATACTTCTAAGGATTAAATCGATATTTCTAACGCGCGCCTCAAGATCATAAGCTCCTACGATCTTTCCTGCCGTTGAAAATATAATATATCCAAACAAAATGGCGACTGCCAAAAAGCTTAGATTAACCCATTTCTGATGTTCACTTTCCATAGCTTAACCCAAATTCAACCTAGA
>JBDSKY010000561.1:0-5959 GCA_039916675.1 Bdellovibrionia bacterium | reverse complement strand
GTGGAACGTTACTCTTATTCTCGGTCTCTTTCACTGACTCGAAGTGAGCTTTCAGAATTCCTTGTGCTTTGTGCTGTGCTTGATTCGCAAGCTGCCCCATGCCTGCAGTAGAATAACTTTTCACACCACGATTAAAGTAGAGTTGATGTGTCCAGTGCTGAGTAAATTGCAGATGCCTCATGTGAGTATATCTTGCGCCTTCAAGCTTTTGAAAGCGGGGATAAATTGCAAGTTTTGCTATTCGAGTAATTTGCATCCAACCCTTCTGTAGTACATTTTGGGGCAAAGATGAAGAAATTAGGACCGTTACTCCACAAGCCATCTCTGGCTTGTTCAAACACGGCCTACTCTGCTGCGCATCCGTTCAGCCTGGGGCCGCCCCATAAGTCATTTCACGGGGTTTACGCTACGCTGGTCGGATCTGCAATCTGGTAACGATACAATCGTGCATAAAGACCATTTTCGCTCATCAAGGTCTCATGATTACCACTCTCAATTAAATTTCCTTTATGTAAAACTATAATGCGATCGGCATTCCTGACCGTCGCCAATCTATGGGCAATTAAAATAGACGTTCGGGAAACTGTAGCCCTATTCAGTGCGCGCTGGATGAGTGCCTCTGTTTCTGAATCCATGTTAGCCGTCGCTTCGTCTAAAATCCATATTTTAGGATCTGCAGCCATTGCTCTGGCAAAGGCAATTACCTGACGTTCTCCCATAGAGAAATTAGAACCTCTTTCCTGCAACACCTTATCGAACTTAGGACGAAATCCAATCTGTGAAAAAAACCGTGTAACCGCTTCCGTAGCACCCGCCTGCCAGAACGTAATATTATCTTGAAAGGATCCAGAAAAAAGAAAAACATCTTGCTGTACAATTCCAATTGAAGCACGCAAGGATCGCTTATCGTAGGATCTTATATCTTTCCCATCCAGGAGAATGCGTCCTCGCTGCGGCTCATAAAATCTTAACAAGAGACTAATTAAAGTAGTTTTACCTGCCCCCGTGTGACCAACAACGCCAAGTCTTTCACCCGGGGAAATGTCTAAAGAGAAATCTTTTAGTACCCAACTTACTCTTAAATCAGGCGGCACATCAGATGAATCAGTCAAATCTGTCACTGCGGAGGCGTTAGGCGAGTAAGAAAACCAGACATTCTCAAAAACGATATGCCCTTGAACTCCCGCTAGTGGCATAACTGGCCTAGCGAACGAAGTGCACTCAAACTCAGGCTCCCACTCTAATATTGAAAAAATTCTTTCCGCTGACGCCATTCCTGAAAGAAAAATATTCCATTTATCCGCTATTTCACGCACTGGCTGAAATAAGGACATAGCTAATGAAAAATAGGTAACCAAGACACCTAATTTAAGATTGCCATCTAGAGTGGCCAAGCCTCCATACCAAATAGTCAGACCGATTGAAATTCCGGCTGCAACTGTAATCGTCGGCTGAAAGAGTGCGAAAACGCGGACCGATCCCCCTTGCGCCTCGGCATACCATTGGTTAAGCCGGTTAAATCTTTCTAAGTGTAATTTCTGTCGGTTAAATAAATGAATGATCCGCATTCCATGTAAATTCTCTGCTAAAAATGAATTTAATGAGGAAAGTCTGCTCCGAGAATCACGATAAGCAATCTTCAACCTTTTGCTAAAGTAAGCGGAGATTACAACAAGGAGAGGGAATACACTTGAAGCTATTAAACCTAATCTAAGATCTAAAAAGATCAGCCATGCCAAAATTCCTGCAACCATCAGAATATTGCAAAGCATCGAAAGGAAACCTGCTGAAAACATTTCATTTAGGGCTGCTACATCATTGGTTACTCGAGTGAGAAGTCTGCCACCAGGATTTCTATCATAAACTGAAACCGGCATACTCTGGAGTCGAGTGAAAAGCATCACCCTAAGATCCTGGGTGACTCGTTGCCCTAACAATTCAAAGAAATACCCTTGCTTGATCGCCGCAAAAATTCGAACAATAGTGGCTAACAGAAAAACCAGGGCGGTTTTCTCCAAAAGATCCATCCTCTTTGGAATAATAGCTTCATCAATAGCATAACCAAAGATTCTTGGCTCCATAAGGACAGCAAAAGTCCCAAGAATTACCATAGCTGTGCCCACACAAAGAGGCCATTTATGCCGAAATACAATTTTCAATAAACTGGCGAGCGTGTGTTTTTGGAAATTATTGAATCCACTTTCTTCAACATCAAGACTGGAATCCTTCTCACTCGCACGGGTGTTTACAGGGGCCTTCGTCATCTCATTTTCGTTCCATTATTGTTGGATTTCGTTCTCATAGCTCTCCAAGTCTTCCTTGAGTTGCTGCTGTTCGAAAAATTGCCAATACGCACCTGATCTTTGAGCAGCCAACTCCTGATGAGTCCCTAGTTGAACTATTCTTCCTTGATTGAGTACAACTATCTTATCAGCATCTTTGACGGTTGAAATACGATGTGCGGCTATGACTTCAGTATTTCGACCTGGACGAGCCAAGAGTCCTTTTAAAATTTTTTCTTCCGTTTGAACATCCACTGAAGAGAGAGCATCGTCGAGAACTAGGATAGAAGGCTTTTTGGCAAGTGCTCTCGCTATCGTTAGCCTCTGCTTTTGTCCACCTGACAGACTTATTCCCCGTTCCCCTAATCGAGTTCGATAAGCGGACGAGAGCCCCGTAATCTCTTCATGAAGTGCTGCCACTCGAGCGGCCTCTTCAATCGGCACACCTGGGTCATTTCCTTCAATCCAGTCATTCAATCCAAATCCGACATTTCCCATGACCGTATCACTGAAAAGAAAAATCTCTTGGCTTACATATCCTATCTGGCGTCTCAGATCCTCGATTGGCCAATCGTTGACATCCACTCCATCTATGAAAAGCATGTCCCTATCAATCGGATAAAGACGGGGAAAAAGAGACAGCATGGCCGATTTTCCTGCCCCTATGGTTCCCACAATAGCAATCCGCTCACCGGGTTCTATAGTGAGGTTAATATCCTTCAGAACTATTTTGGGATCGCTTGGAAATCTGAAGCTTAAATTCCTAAACTCAACATGGCCTTTACATTCTTTTGGTAAAATTGGATTTGCTGCGTTTGGAACATCGCTGGTCAGTTTGAATATTTCTTTTAATCTATAAGAACTAGATACTGAACGCTGGTAATAATTCACTGCCATCCCTAGAGCCGCCATTGGCCATACCATTTTTTGAATGTATCTTTGAAAAGCCACAAAAGTGCCAAGGCCGATTGCAACTCCCTGACTACTTACACTTCCGATAATAATCGACCTGCCGCCAACGAACAAAAGCAGCACCATGCCAATACTCATGCAAAAATCCATAAAAGGGCCAATCGCTGTCTGAATCCGGGCTAATCCAAGATTGAGCTTCATATACTCTTCGCCAATCTCACGCATGCGCTGAATTTGAACATCCTCACGAGCAAAAGACTTAGTGACTCGGACTCCATGGAGACTTTCCTGAGTCATTGCGGAAATTCTTCCAAAACACGCCTGCACCTCTTCAAATCGTTTATTCACTTCCTTTTCGTTTTTCAATACCATCAAAGGAATAATGGGCAGAGGGAGACACACCAGTAAAGTAAGCCAAGGCGAAAGCCAGTACATAGCAAAAGGAACCGTCAGCAGATAAAACATTGCATCGGCAAAGACCAATAATCCTGATCCAACTGCAATCCTCACGGCCTCCACATCATTGATCGCCAAGGACATCAAGTCCCCCATGCGTCTATGATCGAAAAAGCTGACAGAGAGTCCGAATATATGGTGGGCGTACTTCCCTCGTAAATCTCGGCCTGCAAAAATGCTCGCGCGTATCAAATACATACGCCATACATAGCGACACACGCCCTGAAGTAACGAGACCCCAAAATAAGCCAGGGCTATAATCGCAAGTAAACGCGTGGGTTGCTTTTCAACGGCAATATCCACCGCGTATTTCAAAAAGATAGGGGGAAGAATATCCAATAGATCTACGACAATTAAAGCAAATAAACCTATCAGTACCCAACGCCTATATTTCCATAAATAATGGCGAATAAACGAAGAGTCGTTCAGGAATTTGGAAAAGTATTTGGAAAGCCTTTTTGAAGTGCCTTCAAGCATCGGCTAAAATCCTCGGGTAACGGGCTTTGGACGGATACTTTATTTTCATGGATTGGATGAGGAAAAGTCAAGTCTACAGCGTGTAACATTAAACGAGGAATAGAAAGCTTACCAATATGGTCTAGTCCGCCATAGGTTGAATCACCCAAAATGGGCATCCCATTTTCGGAGAGATGGATTCGAATCTGGTGGGTGCGGCCAGTCAAAGGCTGAGCCTCGACCCAGAACCCACCGGACAGTCGCTCTAGAAGCCGAAAATCTGTATGGGCAAAATCCCCTCCAGATCGGACGGATCCAAATTTCCCTTTCTGAGGGCTTCCTTTGGGACGTCCAAGGTAGTTCTTGATTGTCCAACTTTCTTGGGGAATGGGCAGCTTTTGCCCAGTTAATCCACCAGATCCGGCAACAGAGACCAATGCCTGATAAGTTTTTTGAGCTAAATGCCCGGCAAAAATTTCCGCCACCCCAGCATTCGCCTGAGTTGACTTAGTAAAAAGGATTACTCCAGAGGTATCCCTGTCAAGCCGATGATGGAGCCCTAAGTAAGGAGGGGGAGAAGACTTTCCAACTCTAGCGTGCAGAAATTTTTTCACCGCTGCAAATAAATTATCTCTCGCCTCATCTAAAGTAGGCTGCGTCGGTAATCCAGGAGGTTTATTAATCACTATAATATACTCATCTTCGAAGAGTACACGATCTTCTTTCATGATGAAGGCGACATCTTTAGACGCAGAATCTGAATTTAATTTATCAAAATCTATATATACTTCAATGCGTGCATTGGAGAGCAATTCTTTTGACGCTATACGTACACGCTTACCATTTAAATATACAGCCCCAGCGACAATTAACTTTCTCACTTTTCCTTTAGATATAGCCTGGTTAAGCAGAGAAGGGAGTGCCGTAGAAAGCATGTGATCAAGGCGTTGGTTATGATGGAGGGCAGTCGTTTTTATCGTTATCTTTTTAAGTGGCATAAATTAAACAATATAAATTAAGTAGCATCGAGTTTTTAGTGTTAAAATGAAAACTATGGCGCAAAAGCCTAGCCCCCATAAAATTCCGGTGATAGTTCCAGCCGTTGTTCCCACAGCTTTTCCAAATCCCTCACCGAGTCCTTCCAGTAAAGCAGATCACTCTACCATTGAAGACGATGAAGTAACAGATCCAAACATTGTAATTCCTCAAAAACTCCCGCCCCCACAGCCCGCCGAGCCGCAAACCGGAGCACCATTAGCAACACCAACCGTAGCTCGCCCACCTGTAAAAATGCCTGAAATGGGCATTTTAAATGATCTCATGAAAGACCCGACAGTTTCTGAAATCATGATCAATGATACTCGCAATATTATTATTGAAAAAGGTGGGAAGCTGATCACTTCGGGACTGAATTATTCTGCCGTTGAAGATCTCAACAGGATAACTAGAAATATATTAGATATCACAGGGAGAGTCTTGAGCCCGGATCAGCCCTACGTGGACACCATGTTACCCGACGGTTCAAGAGTTAACATTGTGGGCCCCCCACTGACTATAAATGGTCCATGCATAACGATTCGCCGGTTTCCTTCGAAACGCTTGACCACGAAGGACCTCATTGCTTCAGAATCCATGGATCAAAGAATCGCTTACTTTCTGAGTATCTGTGTCATAGCCAAATTAAATATTTTAGTGAGCGGCGGCACAGGGAGCGGAAAGACCACCCTTCTCAACGTATTAACCGCCTACATTCCGAAAGAGGAACGGATTGTTACTATTGAGGACACTCCTGAACTTGTCATTCAACACACCAACAGCGTGCGTCTTCAGACGAAACCCTCTAGTCCTACCTT
>JBDSKY010000560.1:0-4273 GCA_039916675.1 Bdellovibrionia bacterium | reverse complement strand
AGCGAGGGCATCGGTTGTCTGGTCTGAAGGACCCGTCTATTGGAAATCGGAAAATCGTACTGCTTTCTCGGGAGTCTTGAAGTTGTCTGTTAGTGAATTACTAGGTAAGCCACTTTTCAACGATCGTCAGATTCGTGCATGTGTTTACCCCTCAAGGGATCATTGGCTTGTGCGCATTGGTTTTTGGTTTTGTACTCTCAGGAAACTCGCTGGGGTAGAAAATAAAAAAACCACTTATTTGAAGGCAATGAATTCAGGCCGAATCCATGCGGTTTTATTTTTAGAGGGAGCGCTTGTTCCTGCTCATGAACCCCTGCTTACTTTAGAGGCTTTTGGAGTTTTAGTGCCGCACGCTTTGCCCATAGAAGTACGTGTAGGCAAATGGCAAGTCATAGCCGAAGATAGAGTGCAAGTGGGGCAAGAGCTTGCTCATCTAATTATGGTCTGATAGATTGGCCTCATGCCAAGTTATTCACGACGAGTCCAGGTGCCAGGTAAAAACTCCAAAGAACTTTTTGATGCGGTCTCAGGCGGCATCGATCGTTTTATAGAGAAAGCTTCGATTGGAAAATTCGACATCGAAAAAGATGCTGAAAAAAAGGAAGTTCGACTCAAAGGCTCAATGTTTAAAGGTGCCATTACCTGTTCTGAAGCAGATATCGTAGTCAGTGGGCAACTGAGCTTGCTTGCTACGCCATTTAAATCAAAGTTGGATGAAGGCATCACACGTTGGTTGGCCAAGACTTTTAACCTGACTGATGTTGCTTAGCGCCGAACGTTCCTCTTCGAGCGGCGTACTCCGAGCCGCAGGAGCAATGGGGGCTGCGACTTTCTTAAGTCGCATTATGGGCTTGGTCCGCGAACAGGTTTTTGCAATCATGTTCGGGGCCGGGAATATGACAGACGCTTACAATGTAGCGTTTAGAATCCCCAATCTTCTTCGTGATCTTTTTGCAGAGGGCGCTATGAGCGCTTCTCTAGTTCCTACCTTTACTCGGACACGCGTGGAGGAGGGGGATAGGCGAGCCTGGAGAGTGGCGGGTCTCGTATTTCGTGTTTTATTTGCTTTGGTAGGCCTAATTACAGTTCTGGGTATTATTTTCGCTCCCCAGCTAGTCAGTCTCTATGCTTCCGCATTTAAGGAAATTCCGGGAAAATTTGAACTTACAGTGCAGCTAACGCGCACGATGTTTCCTTTTTTCCCCTTGGTTGCGCTTGCAGCTGCTTTTATGGGGATTTTAAATGCTTGTGGTGTCTTTTTTCTCCCGGCATTTGCATCGGCTCTATTTAACTTAGCATCCATACTTGTTGGAGTGGCCGCGACGGGGATAATTTTAACATGGGGTGCCTCCTGGGGAGTTCAACCCATTGTTGGGATGGCAGTAGGGGTGTTGGCCGGGGGCTTTGTCCAGGCTTTCTGTCAGTTACCGGCGTTATATAAAAAGGGCTACCGTTGGGTTGGAAAGAGTGAAACTGACCCATCATGGCGTGATGATCCCAGACTCCGCCGAATGCTTTGGATGATGGTTCCAGGCACGATTGGACTAGCTGCAACACAGGTTAATTTGTTGGTGAATACGATCTTAGCAACTTCCCAAGGAACGGGAGCTGTATCGTGGTTAAACTATGCCTTTCGCCTTATGCAGTTCCCAATCGGAATTTTTGGTGTTTCATTGGCCGCTGCCACGCTGCCCAAGATATCCAGGCAGTGGGTGAGCGGGAATATTCAGGGAGTCGCTGAAACTCTCACTCACAGCATTAGAAGTGTTTTTGCAATTAACCTTCCAGCGTCTGCCGGGCTGTATTTTCTGGGATTTCCTATTATTGAGCTAATCTTCCAATACGGGAGATTCACTTCTTCTGATACGCAGGCGACGGCTACGGCACTCGGGATGTACTCTATTGGTCTTACCGCCTATTCGGCAGTAAAGGTTCTTGTACCGGCCTGTTACGCCTTAGGAAATACTCGACTTCCAGTCCTATCTAGCGTGATGGCGGTTTTATTTACGATTATTCTAAATATTTTAATGGTTAAACCCTTTGGATATTGGGGACTGGCTTTGGGAACTTCGCTAGCTGCGATTCTTAATGCGACCTTTCTTTTGGGGAGCGTCAGGTATTTGATTCGGAAAAAGGGGGGGCTGCTTCCCGTGACTCCAATTGTGACTGGGCTCGTCCAATATCTACTCGTGGCGGCGGTGATGGGAGGGATTTGTTATTTTTCTAAAAATATTCTGCAATACCTCCTCCCAGATGCCCTCTTCCCCTTTCAAGGAAGTAAAGTGGGAATCCTTTTGGGACGTGGAACTCGAATGTCGCTTCTCCTCATGGAAGGTGTGGGGGTAGTCATTTTTCTTGCTACGGTGCTCAAGCTAAAGGAGGCCACTGAGGTTATTAATCTTTTTGCCGAAAAATTGAGAAATAAGCTGAGACCAAGCTCGACCTGAGCTAAGGTAAAAGTAGAGTTTTCACATTTTTGAGCAAGCGAGGGATCAATGGCCACTGAAAAAGAATCACTACGGTTACTGTGTAAGAGCATAATTGCTCGTTTAGAGAATCATAAAGCCATCAGTTTTCCGCCGCGACTGAGGCAAGTTGTTCAGGATGAAGTCTTTGGGCTGATCGTGCCTTTTATTTTGACTGATGAGGATCTCCGCGAGAGAACTTTGGCAAAGGTGGGGGCAAAAACGGAGATGCTTCAAGACACGAAGTTTACCGATAGCGAACAATATCGGGCTGCAAAAGCTGTTGTTCGTAACAGCTTTGGGACGGATGAGTTGAATGGTTTTTACTTTCAAAAGCCTCCTAAGCTTGTGGCAGGGACTATTGTGCAGTATTTGATGCGTTCGTCACATATAGACGACGTTTTCGAAACGGACGAAGATTTAGAACAACAAATCGTAGAAGTAGTGAAAAAATTCAACTTAGCCGAAGTCCACTAATTGGGTGGGATGGCCAAGTGTCCAGATCCCATCGCTAATTCTATTTAAATTGCCGTTTTATCCCCGCTCAAAAAGCGGGGATAAAACGGCTTTTTTTGTTAAAGCATCCCAACTTCTTTAAATGCTGACTGAACCAAACTAGATTCTAACTTACTAAATTCAAGCTGATCACAGGTCTCCAAAATAGCCTTTGCTGCGGACTCAAAATCATCATTTGCGCTGATGTTTTGGGTGAGAGCGGTATAGTAGAGAAGCTCTGCCTTTTCTGCTCCTATGGCCTTATAAATTAAGTAAGATGCGTGTCCAGGGATTGTAGCGTTAAAGTGTACCCAGCAATTGTCATTGGTTTTATCACAAGCCTGCTCTGAGTTCACTTGAGCGGCATCCAGTTTTCTTGCCGGATACTTTTTGGCAACTACTCTACCTTCACTATCTAGAACATGACCTACAATCGAGGCCGGATTAGCGAGGTCCCGAAATCCCCTAGTGGCTGATGTTCCGATGAAGAGGTTCTTTCCCATTAACCAATTGCCTTCGTTTTCAATCTGTTTTCCAAAGAAATCAGAGAACGCTTCATTTAAAGCCCCTGATTCGTTCATCATCATGAGTTTAGCAGTGTGAGAGGTTACTCCATGGGTCATTTCATGGCCTGCGACATCCACGGATTCAGTAAAATCACCCAACTCTTTACCGTCACCTTCGCCATAAACCATCATATCGGTGCTGACGTTCCAAAAGGCATTGGCCATTTGATCTCCAGCGTGGATCAGGCTTACCAAGCGAGTACCCTCATTATCGAAACTATTGCGCCCGAAGTGATTCTGGTAGTAATTCAACACCTTTTTTGAGTTGTCGAGTGCTTTGGCCGCATCGGGATCACTAGTATCCAATAGTGAATCATTGATCGCAACTGAAGTGCAGGAATCCGTATCAATCCCCAGGGGAAATCCCCGTTTGCCATCAACGATCTGGCATTGTCCGTCGGTTAGATGAGATGTTCCTTCATAAACCGATAGACAAGTTTTTGCGGAAATCACTTTTGATTCCTTGCTGTGCAAATCAGTTAACTTACAGTTTTTTACAGCGGATTCTTCTTCAGCGAGCTCATTGGTCAAATTGAGAAAAATTTCTATTCCTTGGTCGCGAGCAGAGTAAACTTGGATAGGAGCGATTGTAAAATTGTGATCTAAGTCAGCAATGAGTTTGCCTGAGTGTGCGTCAATCAGGACGTCACGATCCCCGCCTTGCCCTTTTCCACTTAATTCAATCCAATAAATCAACCGTGCAGAGCCTTTCTGGCCCTGAGAGGACGGTAAAATTTGCAATACCGG
>JBDSKY010000559.1:0-7635 GCA_039916675.1 Bdellovibrionia bacterium | reverse complement strand
CCCTGGCTCTCCAACCATGAAGGAGAAATGACGCTTTCTTTGGCTCCAGGATCAATTAAGAAGCGACCATTCAAAGTTTTTCCAGCGGCTCCAATGCTCAACCTCACTGAAAACAATCCATCCCATAGTCTGACGGGCGCGCGGGCCAAGAGTTTGGTAATAGGAGGAGGTGAAGCCGCAGGAGGTTCCATCATGGATCTCCACTCTAGGTTGATAGGAGCGGCAGCAGTTTTGCGGGGACAAATATTTTCAGCTGAAGCTTCTGTAAGGTAAGAACTCCATACTTCCTGGCGTCCCTTTTGTTCTACTTCTGCCCGCCAGAGGGGATAGAGGCCGCGAAGCCATTTTCTAAAAACTTGATCCCCTTGGTCTAGAGCACTTGCTTCACTTTTTGCGCTAACGCCTTGCAGAAGGAAGCTCAGTTTAAATTTTTCTTGCTCTAAGATTTCAGACCAAAAATTTCCAGCTGCTGTGGCTGAGCGTTGGGCTCCCTCTGGGGTTTCAATTATGGAGTTTGGTTTTTTCTCACAATTGAAATCCTTAAGACTCTGATACCAGGGGCCGGGGCCCCGTATGTATCCCTGAGCGACTGAAACTATTCCTTCGGCTTTGACTCCAAACTTGCCGTTGGGTTTTGGAAAAGCCTTTAAACCAGTAATCTCGACATGGCGGCTAAGGAGCCATCTCTGGCGATGGGGATATGTTTGGTTCGGATCTAGTCGCGAAACTTTCTCGGTCGTAAACTGTTCGGACATCAACCGATATTCCGACTGCACCGTCAAATCCGGCGCTCGCGGCTTTGCTGCAAAACATGGAATAGAGCCAGTTGTGGTAAAAGCCATTGTTAAGCTTAAGACGATCCCTCGCGAAAGGGGTCCTAATAGAAGTGGGTTAAGAGCGTCTCTAAAGTGTCTCATAATCGAAATCTTTCTAACCCTAGCTTTTTTGCCCATCCTTCGTCCATTCTTAGGCGATAGTAGGTTCCTTTTTCCATATGTCGGTTGAGCTCCACGCTTCCGTATGCATAGAGTTGCGCTTCGAGTTTACTTTCGGAGTAGGGGACCATGATTTCCCAAACTTCCAGCTCTTCACGAAAATGGGCTAAGATAGTGTCTCGCAGAACACGTACGTCTTTGGGATTCAGTGCTGAAATCGTTTGCGCTCCTGGCGACAATACTTTGCAACGATTACGGGAGATCCCTTCTGGGACCTGATCGATTTTGTTGAGAACAGTAATTTTAGGTTTATCGTCCAGTTTAAGTTCATGAAGTACCTTCTCTGTAACCTGAAGCTGTTCCTGTGCTTGCGGATGACTGGCATCGACTACATGTACAAGGAGGTCTGCCTGTTCCAGCTCTTCCAAAGTGGATCTAAAAGATGCCACCAGAGAGTGAGGTAGCTTACTGATAAAGCCTACGGTGTCAATTGCGACAATGGGAGGGTGGCTATTGGGGTCTAACGATCTAACGCTTGCATCCAATGTTGCAAAAAGTTTATTTTCTGCTCTCACATTGCTCTGAGTGAGGGCGTTCAAGAGTGTCGATTTGCCGGCATTGGTATAGCCCACTAGTGCTACTTTAAGAATGTCTTTGCGACCCGCTCTCTGCACGGTTCTCTCACGGCCGATGGCTGCCAACCTTCCACGTAAGACGGTGATTCGGCTCTTGACCAATCGACGATCGACTTCGATTTGTTTTTCGCCCAGTCCGCGACTTCCAGGACCTCCTCCTCGTTGCCTTTCAAAATGGGTCCAAAAGTGCGTTAGTCTGGGTAAAAGGTATTGAAGGCGGGCGAGGGCTACCTGTGTTTTGGATTCTCTGCTTCTTGCATGTTTTGAAAAAATTTCAAGGATCACTCCCGGTCGATCCAAGATTGGAAGTTTAAACTCTTTCTCCAAATTTCGCAGCTGGTTCGGAGACAATTCCACATCCAAGATGACGGCCCGCACGGGCTGTTCCTGAATGATTTTTACAACTTCGTCGATCTTACCCTTGCCTATGTAGGTAGCAGGATTGACCCTTTTAGAGGATACCATTATTCGGATGTCGCTTTTCACTCCTAGTGTTGAAAGGAGTTGACATAGTTCATCCAAGGAGTTTTCTTCCAAGCCCACACAAACTACATGGGGTTCGGCCTCCTGGCTGAAGATCGGTAAGAGTGACTCTGTTGATTCGAGCATGAGTTCAGCTTATAACTCTAATTATGCAAAACGCGATCATAAATGTGAATGGAACTATTCTCGGGCCAGAAGGAGCGAAAGTCTCCGTATTTGACCGAGGATATTTGTATGGTGATAGTATCTATGAAGTCGTTCGCAGCTATCGGGGGCGGTTCATTTATCTAGACGAACATTTAAAGAGGTTAGCGAAGTCAGCGGGGCTTTGCCGTCTGACCTTAAATCAAAGTTTAGAGCATTATCACCAGGAAATTCAACGCACATTTAAGGCCTTTAGATCCCGTCCCGGAAATCGGAATATCGAAGTTTACGCGAGACTTATAGTGACCCGCGGAATTGGAAAAATCGGTTTTGGACTTTCTTGTTTATTATCTCCCAGTCAATACACGATTATAATCCAGCCTGTTGAAGCACTAGGCCGGGCTCAGTTTGAAAAGGGGATGAAAATCCAAATTTCGAAACGACTTAGAAACGATCCACGTGCTTTAGATCCGGCAATGAAGTCCGGAAATTACTTAAATAGCCTTCTGGCATATCTAGAGGCGAATGAAATGAAGTATCCCGATGCGATACTTTGTAATGCAGAGGGTTATGTTACGGAAGGCACAACCTTTAACGTCTTTTATGTTCGGCGGGGAATTACGGCTACGCCTCCTCTAGACGTAGGGATATTGGATGGCATTACTCGCAATAAAGTAATTCAGATTGCAAATACTCTCGAGTTGCCTGTGAGGGAGATTCGCTTTTCCAAAGAGAGACTTTACGCTGCGGATGAAGTCTTTCTGACCAGTTCAATTAAGGAAGTCTTCCCTATTACCCAAATTGACGATAAGAAAATCGGAGACGGTCGTCCCGGTCCATTTACTCGAAAATTCCACGATCATTACAGGAGAAGTTTGTGAATAAAACGCTTGTGAAAAAAAAAGAGCCAGTAACAACGTCCCAAAAGACTTCTGGAAAATTTATTGAAAAATCACCCGGTCTATACGTGATTCGTGACCAGGCCATTCGTGCTGCCCATGCCGCGGGAGAAGTACTTTTAAAACACTATGGAAAAAGGCTTAGAATATCGGAGAAAAAAGGTGCGGGATTAGTGACTCAGGCTGACCTTGAAGCACAAGACCGATGTGTTTCAATTCTGAAAAAAGGATTTCCTGATTTTGGATTTCTTACTGAAGAGGCTCCTCCTGAAGTCGGGCGAAGTCCAGGCCGTTGGATTATTGATCCATTGGATGGTACGAATAATTTTATTCATGGGTTTCCGATGTTTTGTGTTTCCATTGCCGCCGAATGGGAAGGGAAGTTGGTAGCCGGGGTAATTTATCATCCGCTTTTTAAAGATACCTACGTAGCAGTAGCAGGCAAAGGGGCTACCGTAAATGGCAAACGAATTCAAGTTTCAAAAACCAGACGAATTCAAGATTCTCTTTTGACTACGGGATTTACCTATAAAAAAGATAGATTTTTAACTTCGGAAATGAAGACTTTTGAGTATCTCAGTTCGTTGGCACGTGCGGTTCGCCGACCCGGAAGTGCGGCTATGGATTTGGCATATACGGCCCGGGGAGTTTTTGACGCTTTTTGGGAACGTAGACTTTCTGCTTGGGATATTGCCGCCGGCGCCCTTTTAGTGGAGGAAGCGGGAGGTAAAGTGTCTGATTTTGCTGGGAATGCTCTCAGTCTGGATGCGGGTCAGCTCTTGGCTACTAATGGCACCTTGCATCCTCTCCTGTTGAAAAATATGTCAAGATTCTAACTCTGGACACTTGCGCTAGGAGTTTCTACAATAGGTGTAGATGGAATCTTGGATATATCTATTTTCTCAGTTTACTCCAGAAGCTCTTGTGTTGGAGTCAGCGCTAATTTTTATTTTATGTGGCGGATATGCAATATTTTGGATCCTTCGTAAAAGAAAGTTTGGCGTAGTAGACAAAGCTCTTCCCTCAGGGCCTGTAAAAGCCTATCTGAACGAGCTAATTGGAAATGCTGATAACTTAAGAACCCAGCTTTTTGGGCTACTCTCTGAAAATGACAAGCAATCTTCGCTCGCAAATAATTCTGATCTTGGAAAGATTTTGTCCAATTTAGAATTGAAACTCGATGCCCAAGGCAAAGCAATAGGAAATCTGTCAGCGAATGGCGTGCCAGTGGCGACAAAGGCTCCTGAAACAGTTTTATCGGCGATTGACGCTGTGGGTGCCCCTGATTCAGCAGAATACAATTCTCTGAAAGATAAAGTGAACCACCTGGAAACTCGGCTGGCTGAATACAGTATTATTGAAGACGACTTGGCGAATTTAAAAAGAATTCAGCAGGAGAATGCTGAATTGCGGGCCACCTTGATGGGGCGAAATGGGGGAGCAATGCCAGCTTCCGTTCCGCAAGCAGCACCCGCCGCAACACCTGAACCCAAGGCCGCCGTTGTACCGGAGCCTAGCGCTGCGGGAGTACCCGCCGGAGACGCAGCTCCTAAAGCCGCACCCGCAGAAGCGGCTCCTAAGAAAGCACCTGCACCAGCTGCGGAGCCTGCTCGAGCGACCGATATGGGTGAAGATGATTTAATTAAAGAATTCGAAAAAATGCTGCAGGGATAGGTTACGCCGCTAAAAAAAGAAAGGCCCATTCCTTATTTCTGTACCGAGACGGGTGTTAAGCTCGATGTAATTGTACCATCCCCCAGCTCTCCAAATCCGTTGTGGCCCCAACACTTAACTGTAGCGTCTTCCAAAATCGCGCAGGAATGAAGCATCCCGAGTGCCATTGAGCGCGCTTTTTGAGATAATACCGAAACAAGCACGGGAACACTGCTATAGGCAGAGACTGCACCCGTTCCTAATTGACCCCAATCGTTTCTTCCCCAGCAATACAAATTTCCGCCGGTGACTAACGCGCAGCTATGATAAGCACCGGAATAAATTTTAACAGCAAGGGGTAAGCCGCTGATGGGTAGCGGGGTAATGGGATTGGTGGAAGTAGAAGGATTAGACGTAGAGCATGGGGACGGCGCAGGAGAGGGAATGACCGAAGGGCAGGTATTAAGCGTCACGGTTCCCAATCCGAGCTGTCCGTAATTATTAGCCCCCCAACAATATACAGTGTTGTTGGAAATGATTGCGCAAGTATGATTCGCTCCCGCTGACATTTCAAGTACTCCTGAAGCAAGAACCGTATTAGCTGTAGGAGAATTGAGGGGCTGGCCCATTCCATCTCCCACTTGGTTATAGGAATTATCGCCCCAACAATAAACTTGGCCTGAATTTAAGGTGCAGACGTGATTCATTCCAGATGTTATAATCGTAAAAGTATAGGGCGTCCCCGAGCTGTTGTAAGCTGCGCCTGGCAAAGTTCCGATGTCAGTATTTGATACTCCTAGCTGGCCACTCGAATTTTGTCCCCAGCAATAAGTAGTACCGCTTTGCAACGAACATCCAAAAGCACTTCCTGCAGTAACTCCCGAACTACTTCCAGGCAACCCCGCGACTGCGACAGGAGTGAGTCGGTCTGTTAATGTTCCATCTCCTAAGGAATAAAAGCTATTTGCTCCCCAGGACAAAATGTAGCCATTAACTACAGCCATCGCAAATCCATTTCCCAGACTCAAGGAGGTAACGCCAGAGCTTAATCCGCTCACAGGTACTGCGCTTGATTTCAAAATTTGAGTTCCATCCCCGAGTTGACCTTTTGAATTATCTCCCCAACACAAGACAAGTCCTGCGGTTGTCAGGGCACAGCTAAAATGTGAGTTAAATTTGCCTGAAGCTAATGAGGAAACACCGGTCAACGGTGTCAAAACTGTTGAAGAGTCTGACGGCAGAGGAGGCGTGGATAGGACTATGTTTGCCCCGCACCCCGCCAGATTTGCTGCTAGGAATATTGTGAATGGATGCCAGTCCTTCATCTCTTACAATTGTACCCTGAATTTTAAAAAGTGTGTCAACTCCGACACGGAATTTCTGCCTAGGTGAAGACTCGTTCAATGCTCCAGGTTTCCTCTTCTTTTCGAGCTATTGCGAAGAGTGATTCTAGACAGTAGATGGCTAGACAGTCTTTTTTATTACTAGATCGGTGTTCCGGAGCTTTTGCACGTTTGAGAATGTTAAAGAGTGCGTTTTGTTTACCCTGGGTGATTTCTTCTCGTTCTGTCAAAGTGGCTTCTGCACGATCATAACCAGCTAAGAGTTGATCAAACGGAACCCAGCAAGGAAGCTCATCCCATTTTTTATCGCCTTTACAGGCCTCTTCAATTTGGTCGGTGGTCCAAGCGTCTTTTACGCTGAAGATTCCAGACGCCGTTCTGTTGAGAGTGGAGAGCAAAGCCACCGTGCCCATTAATTTTCCCAGGTCTTGAGCCAGAGTTCTTACATAGGTTCCAGAGCTACATTTCAAACTGATATGGGCACTAGGAGCTTCAAAACTGTTGACGTTAAATTCATAGAGATGACAGAGTTTGGGCTCTCGCTCTACCTCTATTCCTTCCCTGGCTAACTCATAGAGTGGCCTGCCGTTTAGTTTCTTCGCAGAATGCATCGGTGGCGTTTGAGAGTAGGGTTGCAAGGTCAAGCGATGAGCAAGATCTTGCAAGGCATGAAGGGATTCCGGTAAAATAGGGGAGGTCTCAGTAATAGGTGAAGTTGGGTCACCCGGTACAGTGGTCTCGCCAAATTTAATAACTCCCTCATAGGCCTTGTTTGCACCTAGAAAGTACCTGGCTAGCTTCACTGATCGACCCACTAAAACGACAACCAATCCAGTGGCGAAAGGGTCTAATGTTCCCCCATGGCCAAGTTTTGGAAGATCTTTGCGCTTTATTACACCCTTTGCTCTCAGCTGACGCTGGAGCAGTTCAATGATGCCAAACGAGCTTACGCCCGCGTGCTTATTAATGAGTAAAGCGCCGTCTTTCATGGGGTTTCAATTTTTTTCAAAAGCTCTTGAACCCGAATCACATTCTCGAATCCTCGGTCTTCTTTGAAGATCAAGGTGGGAATGTGACGTACTGTCAGGATACGAGCTAAATGGCGTCTTAAAAAGCCGGAAGCCGATTTAAGCCCATCTATACAGTCTTGCATTCTCTTTGTGGCTGCAGCATCAGAAAGCGGAGGCGCACCGTCCAGAAGACCACCATGGGCTCCGCCCAAAATAGCCACATAGACGATTGCTTGGCTCCCATCCTGACTGACTTCTACTGTGGTAAAAGTAACAGCCGGGATGCGAGGATCCTTTACTTCTCGAGGAACAACTTGGGAGAGTTCCTGCTGAATAACTGCTTGCAGGCGCATTCTACGGGTTTCTTGCACTCGATTACCTCAGTTCAGGCGTAACCAGTTCAATCTGGTAGGCCTCTATAATATCGCCAATTTTGAGGTCATTGTAATTCTCGATGCCGATACCGCACTCAAATCCAGTGGCCACTTCTTTCGCGTCGTCTTTAAATCTGCGAAGAGAAGAAAGCTTCCCGT
>JBDSKY010000558.1:0-4092 GCA_039916675.1 Bdellovibrionia bacterium | reverse complement strand
GAAACGGCAGAGATGCCGATCGCGACGATGAAATGTAGCGAGCTATCACCAAGATAGCATTTATGAACGGAGACTAGTATGGGGCTAAGGGTAAATACCAATGTCGCTTCAATAAATGGGCAACGGCATTTGGTAATCACAAAAACAGAACTTGACCGGTCGCTGGAAAGACTGGCAAGCGGCAATAGGATTAATCACGCATCTGACGATGCGGCTGGCCTGGCAATATCGGAAAATTTACGGGCAAGTATCCGAGGCATGAGGCAAGCAAAAAGAAACTCCCAGGACGGAGTCTCTTTGGTGCAGGTGTCAGAAGGAGGCATCAGCGAAGTCACCAGTATTCTCATAAGATTACGAGAACTGGCGATTCAAGCTGCTTCCGATACAATTGGAAACGTGGAAAGGGGATACGTGGACCGTGAGTTTCAGTCTCTCAAGCAAGAAGTCGAACGAGTTGCAAATGTGACTGAATTCAATAATACTCCTTTGCTAAACGGTCGAGCCGGAATCATGGAGATTCAGGTGGGAATCCGTAATAACGCCTTCCTGGATCGCATTGTTTTTAATGGAGAGAAATCAGATGTGACTCTTGAGGCTCTTCAGTTAAGTGGAGAATCCGTAGCGACCAAGCAGTCCGCTCAGTTAAGCTTAGCGGCAATCGATGGAGGTATAAATCGAGTAAATAGTATTCGAGCAGAACTTGGTGCGCTGCAAAATCGACTTCAATCCACCATTAACAGTCAAATGGTTAGCGACGAAAACATGTCCGCCGCCAACAGTAGAATTCGGGATACGGATATGGCTGAAGAAATATCAGAAATGACAAAGGCCAATATTCTCATGCAATCCGGCGTTGCCGTGTTGGGACATGCCAATGCAACGTCAAGTTTGGCACTGAAACTATTAGGATAATGTTCACCTATTGTTCAAAAGATTCATGGGGTAAACTGAACTTATGCTAGGGACTACCAGATCGGTTTTAATTGTTGGAGGGAGTGGATTCATCGGAACTCACCTTGCTATCAAGTTGAGGGAAAGCTTCAAAGTCTTCGCAACCTACCACACACACCCTATGAATGTTCCTGGGGTAACTTATATCCCTTTCGACATCAATAAAAAGGACTATATTAAACGAGTAGTTTTCACTACTCAACCAGAAGTAGTCATCTACGCTGTCGGCAATTCAAGCTTGGAATGGTGTGCTGAAAATGAAGCTCTAGCAGAAAAACTTCATATGGATGGTCCCTCCACATTAGCGGTTATGACTGGAATAATGCAGCCCCGCTTTATTTACATCTCAAATCCATATGTATTTGACGGCTATGCTGGGAATTATCATGAAAATGATATGATTCTCCCCGGCAGCGTCTTGGGCCGCGTGAAATCCGGTGCAGAAAACGTCATTAAAAGCAAATGTCTAAATTTCATGATTTTGAGGGCCAGCCCGATCATTGGACGCGGGAACGGAAAAAATAATTCCTTCTTAGATAAACTAAGAATTACCTTAGATAGAAATCAACGCTTTGAAGCTTCGAATCAGGAGCTTCACTCCTTTGTTGCTGCAGAAAGTTTTACTGAAGTAGTTCTCAGATTAATCGACTCCGGATTAAGGAATAAAGTTGCTCACTACGGCGGAATTACGAAAGTTACCTACTATGAATTTGCAAAGTTATTTGCCAAACGTTTCGGCTATGATGAATCTCTTATTTTGCCAAAAGCCCGAATTAAAACTAGTTCTTCAACTGACGAAAATTTCGTTTTCGATTTTTCACTCAATTCCACTCAGACTATCGAGGCTCTAAAGGTCAAGCCCCTTCTCTTGGAGGAGAGCTTTGATTTGATCGAGAAGCAACTGATTCCCCGTTTGTGATCTTTTTGTACCCCGAGTAATTTTAGTAAATTCTGCAAAATAAAATTTTGAAACCTGTTCGGGGAGGACTTTTTCACCCTGAAAAGTCCAAAAAATGTCACGAAAAGGGCCTACCTGTGCAAGAAGATCTTGTGACTGCCCACTCAGTGGGTACCCTTGGGACCCCATCGCCTTTTGATCTAGACCATCAATCGCTAATGCTCCACGCACATGTTGAGCAAAGGAAATTTGGATTACCCCATGAGCGGAGTTTGAAAAAATTAACTTAATTTGATTTCGAAACAGCATGAAATCTGCTGCAGTTTGTGTAACTGCATAAACCTTTATATCTTGAAATCGCCCGCCATTTTCCGAGTAACTATTAAAAACTCGACTGAATTCCCCAAATTGTTCGCGCAGCTCTGTCAAAAAATCGATTGTGCTCTCTTCAATGAGTTGTTGTGGATCGAAACTTTTGCCTAGCTGAAGTAGCTTTTCCGCATCCGGATGGATCTCGGCACGCGCTAATTCATGGATCCAACCCTGCTGGGACGGTAATATATCCTGAGATCGACTCATGCTTACCCCTTTTTTATCAAAACTCTAAGGACCGGCAAAGTCAATTGGAACCCAGAAAGTAAAGTGGGCACCGTATGGCAGCTTTAGGCTTCCTGAGTGAACAGGCATGCACACCACTGCGCAGGGACAGCCCCCTGGGTTATTGACTGTAGGGTCCAAATGTATAATTGCCGGCCCCTAGAGCAATTTTCATTATACCAAGTTATTGAGAGGCTTTACAGTCCGATCAGGAGGTGACACACTTTTAGATAACATGCCTGGCAAAAAGTTGCTCGTAGCGGACGATAGTTTAACCATTCAGAAAGTGATTCGGCTCGCCCTTTCTAATGAAGGTTATGAAATTCAAGCAGTTGCAGATGGAAATGACGCAATAAATCAAATTTTGCTCTTCAGACCAGACGTTGTTCTGATCGACGTTTCCCTGCCAGGCAAGAACGCTTTTGAAGTTAAAAGAGAAGTTAATGACCACGAAGACTTACGAGAAACACGTTTTGTCTTGATTTCAAGCGCATTTGAAAAAGTGGACGAAAGACAAGTCGAAGAAGTTGAATTTCACGGCCGTTTAACAAAACCATTTGATCCCGCTCATCTAAGGAAAGTGCTTAGCTCGGTTTTGGCACAAGTAACCGCGAAAAGAATGGAACCAACTTCTTTCTTAAAACGACCTCCACCTTTACCCATCGAGCCTTCGGGGGGATTTGACTTTGAAAATAGCGATGACGCACCACCTCCTTTGCCTCTAGAATTACCCCCCTTACCCGGTCATGAGTATCAACCGGATGAGGATGAAGATCATCCAAATCTTCCTATTCCACCTCAAAGAAAAAGCATCTCGCTTGAGACAGAAAGGGAACCATTAGACCCTTCGCACGGACTAACCGGCTTTCCGCCCAACCTGCCAGAAGATGAGATTGTTCTACACCCTCCTGTGATCCCTGGAGAAATGTCCTTTAATGAAAATGACTTATTTACCCCACCTCCTCCACCCGAATATGAAATGGATCCGCCTCCGCCCCCAATGGCTGATTCCACGGGTGAAACTGACATCCAGCGTCTCACAGAATCAACAATGAGAATTTCCAGGATGGACGATTATCAGTGGAGTATGAATGAGCCATCCATGAGGCCCCCCCCATTAATGCGGGACCAAGGGAATTCCAATTTTAAATTAAATTCCGAGTCTGAAGATTTGTCTTACTCTTCGGACTTCACGCCCCCGCCACTACCGCTGTTAGACGATAATTCCTCAATGGACCTACCACCTCTGAACCCGCCACCTTTGGATGGTGAAGAGGAACAAGTTCATTCGACTTATTACTCAGACCCGGATTCTCGATCACCCATAATTGCTTCAGAAGAAAAAATAGACGCAATGATTCATAATCAAATTGAAGTCACTCTTGAAAAAATGATTGAAAAACTTCTCCCGCAAATTGCTGAGAAGCTAATTAAAGACGAGATTCATCGTCTTTTGTCAGAGTAAAAGCTTTTAACTGAACTAATTTTATCTGTTCAATTCCATCTCTAGCAGCCTCAGTCATTTGAATTAGCTCAGATTGGGAAAAAGCTCTCTTTTCACCAGTACCCTGAACTTCGACAAAGTTCCCTTTGCCAGTCATGATGAAGTTCATATCAACATCACAAGTAGAGTCTTCATCATAATC
>JBDSKY010000557.1:0-5464 GCA_039916675.1 Bdellovibrionia bacterium | reverse complement strand
ATTTGTTCATGGGCTCCATTCTCTCAGTTGTTGGAGACTGCTCAAAACCCGGGGCGGTTCACTCCATCGGCTTGTTCAAATTTGCGGTACCAGTTCTCTTCATAAGGAGGCATATTTCGCTAAACCTAGAAACTCATTTATCGGAGTTCGCCACGGCTATTCCTTCTACAATTGCATTGATAATCGCTAGGTTGTCCATGTGCCTTGTATGAGCATCAATAGGATGTTTAAAAAGGAATGGAATCTTTAATCCCGGATTTTGAACCGATACATTCACAAACTTTGTTCCTATAAAATTAATATCCGCAATATAGGGGGGCAATTCAAAACCCAGTAGATCGTTTACATCATTGAACGCAATATAAGTCGTCATATGACCTAACGGCTCCTCCATATCCGGAAAGTCGGGCCTATTTCGAAGTAGCCGGTTAGGACAGGGCTTATCTTCCTCGTGGGGTCGGCAGCCCTCGGGAGAAAAACGCGCCAACTGAAGGAGCGCAATTTGATTGGCTAACATGTAGACAGTCGATTGATCTGTGAGAAAAAATAGCAGAGCCTCGTCTATTTCTTCCTTATTTAACTGGATATCATCGTTTTTATGTTTTTTCGCCCTTGTTTGAGCAAATCGCTGTTGCGCATCCATTACTAGGAAGCTGCCAAGACTATGCGTTATTGCGAAGAATTTGGTTCCTTCGAGGGTTCGTCCTTCCGTCGCTGCAGCAGCGTGGTCATTAACAAAAGTACTCAAATCACATCGAGTATCTAATGGCTGTGCTAAAAAAAAATCCTTACCACCAATAATATCTCTAGCTATCATGCACATGGCTAGCGTTGTATCGTCGCGCAGCACGTCTCCTATAGGTCCAAGCACAATGATAGCGTCAGCGAATCCGTCCACGAGAACGGAATCCTTTAGAAACCCATTAATGAGTGCGCGAGTATCTGTGTTTTTTTTAGCTGCCGTGAAGGGTGAGCAGTCGAATTTGTTGTCAACTGAACGAGATTCAAAACAGGCAAGGAATCGGTTTTTTACTTCATCACGGATAGGAGCCCAAAGCATTTCATAAAACACTAATCGCTCAATATTTCGGTTATTTGGGTCAACCCAGGTAGTTTTTCGTATTTGTGATGAACTTAGTGGGATGCGGCCTTCAAAGGGCTGAGGTCCTATGGAAGGTATAAAAGTATAGCCGCGATTTATATCAATAGAGCGAGAAGACACTCCTTGAACCAACGCCAGCTTTTCTGCGAGGCGTTGTTGCATGATTTCACTATACTCAGGCTTATTTGTAACCATCCCATGCGCTACAAGAACTCTTACTGGCGTATCGGGAGAGAGGGCAAGGGCCTTTCGTAAACCGTCGATATCGTCAATATCTGCCCTACCTGTAGAGTAGGGGAGAGGCCTGATCTCATCCTGCTTAAAATGGTTTTGTGTCGCGCACCCCGCTAAAGTTAACGTAAGATGCATAAGGAAGGCGCTGTATATCCACCGCATTTGGCTAGAATTCTCCATATTCGGTTCTCTCAATGATTCTCAGCGACAAGAACTAGCGATCGGGATCTTCCTAGAGCCACTTTCAGAAGGATTCAAGATTACAACGCTCTTTTAAAAAACCAATTCAAAACTCACCATCGCTTGTGTTATTGGAGAATCTTGAGCCGTCCCTTCTGGGTCGGAAATACTTTGAGCACCGTAAATCTGAAATTCAGCCTTACCTTGGGAGGCATCTATTGTTACTAGGGCATAGTTGCGTTTCATATATAAACCAAGGCGTTTAAAATGATAACCATCTGCGCTTTCTCCTTCATCGACCACTCCTGCTGCAAGTGCCCAACCGATCGGAAGCGAAACGTTATAAGTGATGGGACTGGAGGTGAGCTGATAAATGACACTGTTGCCCCTGCTCAAGCGAAAAGCAGCCGAACCATGGACATCTCCGCTTAGAATGGAAATTTTCAACCCTCGACCGGCGGCCTCGAACAACAATTCCACCATTTTCTTACGTTCCACGTCATGGAGTTTGTGCTCCCATGCATCGCGAAGATCATCCTCAAGATTGGCGAAGTCGAAATATGGATTTTTCGAATTTAGTAAAGTCGCATTGAGATGTAGCAGCGGTACTGCGGATATCACGAAAACAAAGGGGGTAATTTCTGGCTCGAGTGTCTGTAGCCAAGTAGAGAAGCGCTCTAATTGCTCCTTTCCTAGAATACGGTTCGATTGCCGATTTACATCACGCTGGCTCCGACCATCTAGAAAATAAAAAGCGCTTCCATTGGTATTAAAGTTATAGTCGTAAAACTTGCTGTCAGGATTATGGCTATGCCCATATTCCTCATAGACCTTAATTGCGCATTCGCCCATTTTTTTCAGCAGGGCTTGATGAGACTTCCAGTCGTGGCCGCTTTCTTCCCAATCAGGAAAAATCTCGTTCATTTCATCTTGTGAATCCTCTTTGAGGAAATACGATCCCCATCCATCAAGAAGTTCGTGGTCATCCAAGATCATGTAGATAGGGAACCGCGAAAAAACCTCCGTGACTTGCAAAAACCCCCAGTATCCCCGATAAATATCCCTGTACCAGCTCAACATATCATCCTTGCCAGGAATTACTTTCTCACTCTTGTTAATGCAGCTGTTTAGGTATTTCCAAATGTTAAGGCTGTCTACTCCGTCCACGTACACCAAGTCACCGCCACCGATGACAAAAGCGAGATTGGCCTTCTCAAGGTTACGCTCCAAAGTGACCAGGAAACTGTCCCACATATCCATATTTGTGATTTCCGTTCTTCCGAAAATTGACTTGGAATAGGGCAGATGACAGGAATAGAAACCAAAAGAAAAAGGAGTCAATCCATTTGCTAGTGTTCTGAAGCTATATGCCAGCGGATTCTCCAGGCTATCGTGGCCTATCAGTATACGGCTGACCCCCGCATCATCTTTTCCTTCAATGGCATAGCCATAAGTTCTGAATGGCTGTAAACCTTCCACCAACTCAATGTGTGTGGTATCGCTAGAAAAATCTGTAATGTCGAAAGGATAAACTTTTACCCATTTTGGAGGTTGCGGGAAGGGGACTTGCCTGAGACTGTTTCGAAAAGACTGTGAATTTTTATGGGCTATTGGGTAGATAAGCAATCTATAGCTACCTGGTAGACCAAGGCGCATCCAAATCTTGGTGGAATTGGATGTGGTGTGTCCAATAATGGTGGCTCTATCGAGGCGCGAGTTTGGCCAAGGACGTTCAGTCTTAAATACGAAAGAGCTAGTCATCAGTCACCCCGGTCTTCAATTGAATTGAACACTAGGAGAAGTTAATGTCTCCTACTTCTTCTCCAGGATTACAATCAAACATTCTCTTGTCTCGTGATTTCTACCATCGGGTGTAGCGAATATACATTTGGACCACGGAGTTATTGATTGAACCTGCCATCCTTTGCGAGCCTCCTCGTTCAAAGTACTCTGAAGAGTATGTCGTTCTACCTCTATCATCCTATACCTATCGGTAGCCGTCGGAATTTGTGCAAAAGCAAACGCCGTAACAAATAACATCAGTGTGCCTAAGTAGATACGCACAGCAAATCGTTTAGTGCTCATGCGAAATTCCTTTATAAAGACAACTGTCTCCTACCTAGCCCGGCTACCAGCGCTTGAGATCTTGGAGAGCCCCTACGGCATTAACGCGAAAAACTGCCAGCACAGTGTTTGCAATCATGGTTGGCATAAAACAAGTTAATTCTCCCCCTCTGGCTGAACAGGCCTCAATCCATCTCTCGACAGCTTCGGCTTCCTGTTTCGTTCCAGGAATTCTTACTGGGAGCAATTCAAAATTAGGCATGGCAATCTCCTTGGTATATGTTGAGGATGTGTTGAGAGGTAAATTGTAAGCCCGTCTAAACTACATCTTGTAACCAGTAGAATCCGTGTTTGCAAATCGATGTGGTCTGCAAATAACCGTATCGAATTGCAATTTTCCCGCCATGCTTCGATAAGTGGGCATGTTCATGCAAGATCAAGAGCCAAATAGATTCTTCAGCCTATTCATATTTCATTTATAGATGAGAAAAGAGGAAAAACAAGTTACGTATGAAAAAAGATTTTTTTTATATTTTTTACAGTTGATAACATATTTTATCAACTGTAAAATAGATTCATGAATTCGCTCATCTCAAACCCTCCAAATTCGAATATTTCCGAAATCTCCGATGACCTCGAAGTTTCGGTCCTGACATCCGCTCAGTATCACCAACTGAGCGATGTCCCGCCGGCGATCGAATGGTTCGCAAATATCAGTAATCCGCAAACCCGACGTGCCTACGAAAATGATTTGCGCGGCTTCATGAAGTTTGTGGGCATCGAGCGGCCCGAAGATTTTCGGACTGTCACTCGTTCTCATGTTTTGGCCTGGCGTAAAACCTTAGAAGAAAAATCACTGGCCGGCGCCACCATCCGCAGGAAGCTTGCAGCGCTTGCTTCCTTGTTCGGGCATTTATGTGAATCCAATTCAGTGACCCACAATCCGGTCAAGGGCGTTAAACGCCCCGTGGTGGAATCGCAACAGGGAAAAACGCCGGCGCTGGGCGATGCCCAGGCACGCGCTCTGTTGTGCGTTCCGGATGCGGGCACGCTCAAGGGCAAGCGCGACAGGGCCATACTCTCAACCCTGCTTTATCACGGCTTGCGCCGGGAGGAACTCACCAAGCTGAAGGTGAAAGACTATTGCCAGACACGCCGAGGGGTTGCGCATTTGCGGGTCCAGGGTAAAGGCGGCAAGATGCGCTTTGTGCCCACCCATCCCGGTACGCTGACCTTGATAGAAGAATACCTGGAGGCCGCAGGGCATGGACAAGATGCGGACGCGCCATTATTCCGGCCAGTCAAGAACAATGTCCACAGACATACCTACACGGCGCTGACACCCGGCAATGTCTACGAACAGGTTGTTTTGAAATATTTAAAGAAATTAGGTATTTTTGGTGAAAACATGGGGCCGCACGTGATGCGGGCCACTGCGGCGACCAATGCGCTGGATAACGGGGCGGATATCGCCAAGGTGCAGGAATGGCTGGGGCATGCGAATATCGCCACGACGCGGATTTACGACCACCGCAAGACCCGACCGGAGGATAGTCCTACGTTTATGGTCAGCTACTAAACTTTGTCAATAATCTACTATAGCTTTCCTCAAACCGACCATACTTCAGAAATATACCGGCTTCTATCGAATCATCGTTCAGATCACCGGCGCTCCATCACTTCAAATTAGATGCCGGTGTGAGGCGAGGACTTGCTGCCGGCGCCTTGACTGCTGCCTGCCGCCTATCCATACAGTCTTTAAAATCCTTATCGAAATTTTTCCCGCCAAGGTAAGTAGAAATTCCGCCGCCGGTAGGGAGGAGAACGGCCTCTACGAAGCCGGTAACATTATCATTTACCCCCTTTATTACATTTGTTTTGCCT
>JBDSKY010000556.1:0-3328 GCA_039916675.1 Bdellovibrionia bacterium | reverse complement strand
TATGAGCGTAATCGCACTTGCCTTAAAGGGCGTGACAACTACAAAAAAGGTTTCGAGTTGGCCACGGGCGAGTTCATCAAGTATCTTAACGACGACGATATGCTTGTGAAAAATTGTGTCGAGCGTTGGTAGTGTCTCAGTTTGAAATTAAGTATTTTTAAGTTGTGATTTATAAAAACAATGGTGCCTGTCCAAGAAAACAACATAGAACACATTTCTATAAATGTGTCCTATTACGCAGGGCTTGCCTTGCAAATGCATTGATGACCATAAGGCATCCTCGGGAACGTGTTTGGGGTGCATATAATCTGTTTTTTCTTTAGGCGGGAAACTTGGATAAGACTTGAATCTACTGCCTTTAGCAGACGTCATCATTTGAGAACTATAACTTTTAAAAACATCGAAAGCTTGCGCGAGCAACCCATCCTTTTCCCACTCTATAAATGTCTGTCCTTGATTTGGATCCATAAATTTAAAGTTGAATAGTATGAGTTCATCTTGAGCATTTTTAACATTAGACTGGCCTACTAATAAATTAGGGCGCATGTTTGCGCCCTGTCTAATTGCATTTCTTCCTTTTCCCACAGAACTAACTCCCTATGTTCTGCGCATAAAATCGTTTCATTGTTTCCTTTGAAATTATATTTCTTGAAGCCTCTCCTTGCGCTACTCCTTTTCTGGCTTCAATCCACGGCTCCTCTGAATGCGTGAGACATTCTAGGTGGTAATCTGATTTATCCCCGTATTCCGCTAATACGTCTGAGATCAGTTCATTCTGGTCTGCGTGTAATTTGGCTTCAATAGCATTCGAATGCACTTCGGCCTGATCTTTATTGAAAGACAGTCTATCGTACATGTTAAATCCATTTCCGACATACTTCGCATAAATGCTCCTGATCACGGGGCCATGCAGCCACGCTTCAAACTCATCATTAATGAGAGGTTCATCCAATATAGCCAGGTGCCACGCGTCGATATAATAAATAAGTTTTTGAAGTTTTAGATGAGAAACACCGCCAATCTTGTTAAGAATGGTCTGCGATAATTCGTAAGAATCGATACGCTCGAAATTCATGCGGGCCCACGTAAACAAAGTGAATTTATACATCTAGTATATTCGTATCAATTCACTACTGCAATCAATTTGAGGCCGCCTTAATCGTCACCTTTCTTCTTGTATGCGCCGCGCTTTTTTGGCGCTTCATCTATTATCAGCGCAGCTATATCTGAAATTTCCCAAAGCTTTTCACTTACCCCGGCAGCCATTGCTGGGGTAGTACGCAGCGATTTATGTATTCTCACAAAATTATAGTGCATGAAATGCAACGCAACCATATGCTCAAGATTCTCAATCTTTTTACTAAAACCATTGGTCAGGCGTGTGAACCGGCGCATAGACATTCTCATCGTTAAATTCTGACGTTCTACGTGACTTGTGCAGATATGTTTCACGTCTGGATTACCCATTTTTACGCGCTTTTCGGAGCCGGTAAATTCTGATGGGCTATAACGCCTAGCATCGGTTTTTGTCATTCCTTCTGAGCCATAGATTTTCACTAGCTGAGCGAAGTCTATATCCGCCCCAAACGCGCCTTCTACAGCATCAACATAAGCCTTCAAGCCGTCTGTTGTTAATTGCACACGTCCAGCCAGACGTGATGCCAAATCGCCTATAAACGCTTCCGCATATTCTACTGTACGGCTTCCAACCATGAACGAAGGAACCAACTTTGTAACTGGATCAATCGCTGTCCATGTCCAAACGTCGCCATATCCTAAAACACCCTCATTCTCAGGCGCTACATTCTTTTGTTTGCAGTAACAAAAAGCCCATATTTCATCGCACTGAATGCGTTTGCATGTGAGATTACGCATGGCTTTATCTTGATATTCGCTACACGCGACACCAACATTTATAAGCAATTTCGTAACAGTATTTATTGAACAGTCAGCAGTACGAGATGTGGCGCGCATGGAATTACCCTCAACCAACAAATTTATTATTTGTGTACGTTTTTCTATTGGAATGGAATTCATGACAACCTCTTTGTTAAGTTAAAAATGAATTATGCTTGATCGGTTAAGTAATGTTAAATCTATTTTATATTATAGTGGTAATTGTAACTAGTTTTTGGTATAGTTCGTGTTCATTAACAAAGAGGTGAATATGCTTATAGAATTTGATGATGCTTATGGCGCAATGCTTCCTTATTTTGATCGTTTGTGGAATGTAGTTAATGGAGCATGGCAGGACTGGAGTGAGGAAATATCTCCAAAGGTCAGAGCAATATCTAGCACTCGGTCTAGGGCTTGTTTAGTGTCGGACTTCATGAGAGTCAGAGGAAGCAGATTAGCGGAGGAAGATAATTCAATAAGCGTTGTCATAAAGCGGCAAATGTTCGTTTTAGTCTTCACCCCGAAAAATTTTAGCGGGAGCATAGGAATAAGATTAAAAAAATTGGATGAGGACGGGCTATCGAGAAATCAGCCAACTATACAAGTTCAAGATTTTAGAGGGCAGCTGTCCTTGCCTGAAATTAAAGCGGACTATCATCTCGAAGCAGGGTACGTGGTAGATCGTTTTGGCAGCGCATTGATGTCGATTGATTTGATTTGCCCATCAGGCGAGGGGAATTATTGGAAAGCTGAAATTATTCCTAATGGCGCAAATCAAAATATCAGCAACCTGTTTGCTTATGAGAATTCACCAGACCTAATTAACCCACTAAAAATGAAAGAGGTTCGGGTTGCAAAGAAATCAGACAAACTAAATGGAGAGAAAAATGCTGGGATTACTTAATCCAGACATGGTTACTTTGGCAAGAGAGTATCGATCTCTGACACAAAAAGAATTAGCTGATGTGTCTTTAATAAAGCAACCTCAAATTGCCATGATTGAAGGGGGTGTTGAAGGCGCGGCGAGCACTGGAACAATTGAAGCTATCGGCAGAGCATTGGATTTTCCAATTAGTTTTTTTTATCAATCAGAATCTAGACTTGGATTTGGCTCTAGTTCTGTTTATTACAGAAAAATGAGCTCTATAACAGCATCGGATAGAAAATCTATTTCCAGTATTACCAATCTAACCCGCATTGGATTAAAGCGCCTCCTTGATGCTGTAGAGCTTGATTTTGATATGACGCTACCGCGAATAGATTTGAAGCGGATGGGTGTGTCACCTGGGAAAGCGGCAGCCGTTGTACGTGCTTCATGGAGCTTACCTGATGGGCCCATTCAGAATTTAACAAATTTAATTGAGCGATCAGGCGTTATTATTGTTGAATCGGATTTCGGAATACGTGGGATTTCTGGGACGGCGATGCGACT
>JBDSKY010000555.1:0-10510 GCA_039916675.1 Bdellovibrionia bacterium | reverse complement strand
CGAGTGCATCTTTTTTAGCGACAGGTACAGAGATTCTAGGAACCAGGGAAGAGGGAAGGTCGACAAGCTTCTTTACACTATGCCCTTGGCTCGAAGAAGCTTTCATCGATGAACTTGGACCTCTTAAAGCCACCCTTGGTGGACCTGCAGCAATAGCCCCGGCACCGCTTGTACTCAGGAGGAGTTTCGAAGTTGCGCTCGCTTTGGGATTTTTACCCATAGGAGCATATGGAAGCCCATCCGAAAAAGGATGAAATCCTAATCCCTCAGTTACTGGCTGAAAGGAAACAGTGCTGTCAGCGGCGGAAGGTGAGCTGGGCCGTTTCTTATCCATTTGCTTTGTTTAGTTTCAATTTTTACCTGCTCTTTGTCAAGGGAGTCTTTTAAACTTATCTCTTCGTTGTTATGGTTAATATTTAATTTTATGAAATCATTTCTACCCTTTCTTTGGAAAAAAGAGCTTCGAGATTTAAAACTAATCTTAGTATTAACCTTAGGCGTTCCTCTATGCTGGATGATTTTTCTAAAATGGAATTTTGACCTTTCAATTTCCAGTAACGACGCCACCAAAATCTTATTCCCCTTCTATCCAGACCTAGTCCGAGAGCATGGAAATTGGCAGAGCATTCTCTATCGCCCTGAACTCTTAGGGGGATTTATTATCGAGGGCTATTTTGGCTCCTATCCGATTACCCGAACCTTGGCTTTTTTAGGCTTGAGTCCACTCTCTTGCTTAAATTTTACTTTTCTTGCGATTCAGGTTCTTTATGGGTTTTTATCGCTTCGGATTGCCATCGATTTAAAAGAATGCTGGGACCCTAAACCGACTAAATCATCGCTCTTACAAGTCCCGGGTTATCTAGGTTTAGGCCTACTCAACACTTTCCTTCCACTCATAGCCTGGAGAATGAGTTATGGTCATCCTAATATAATTTCAGGATCCTTCCTCTTCTTAAGCTTTGTCTCACTTATCTTGGCCAAAAAGTTGGAAAATCTAACTCTTACGTGTCTTTCACTTAATATTATCGCCTTAATAAATTGTTTTCAGTACCAAAGCCATCAAATGGCCCTTTATTCTATCGTTTTTGGCGGCCCCATCCTCATCGGCCTTACGTGGCCAAGAGAAGAACAGAAGCTTCGAGCAGCCATTCGTCCCTTGCTCTTGCCAATCTTAGTTGCTTTTGGTTCTTTCGCTTATTCCCTAGAAGTGTTTTGGCCGTTCTTTTCTCATGCAATCAGCTCTGATACGGCCAGATCAATTCTTGGACAAAATATTACTTACAGTTACCTAACGGCCACTGTGGGGGATTGGCTATCCTCAATACCTTGGTCTCGTGTGTTAGTCTTTGTCGAACGAGAAAGTCGCTTTCTTCATCATGAGGTTAACTACCCGATTGGGCCAGTGCTGTTACTATTGTTCTTAGTTCCTTGGCGGGGCGAGGGAAAACAACGCTGGATTCCTCTAGGAATTGGCTTAATAACTAGTTGCTGCATGGCTTTAGCCTTCAGCATGAACTTAGAACCCATCTCGGAAATCTTAAGCTCAATCATTCCTCCTTTAAAATTTTTTAGAGTTCCAGCTCGGTCCATCCTGCCTTTAGCTATCCTCATTCCTGCGTTAGGTTCAGCGGCCTTGCTCGCACGGGATAATTTGGCAATCCTGAAAAAGGAAACTATAATTTTTCTCGCACTTGGTTTCACAGTCCTTCTCTTCCCCTCGGAAACAAGAGAAATTTTTCTGTGGATCATCTGCTTGTATTCAATCATTCAAAGTAAATTAAAAATTTCTAATCAGAAACACACAATAAGTGCTGGTGCCTTCCTCTTAATCCTAGGCTTGGGCAGTCTAATGGAATTTAAAGATCGGCTACTCCCTTTCAAATCCGAGAGTATGCTTGAAACCGCTCCTTCTTTCGTGAAACAAGAGCTTTACCAACAAGCACCTGAACTCAAGTCATCGCTCACACGAATCATCCTTGATTTTGAACCTGAGCCTTACTCCTTCAATAGAGGTTATCCTTCAGGAATCTCGACTCTAGCCGGATACTTCAGCCCTCCTGCTAGATTTCTTCACCTTTATTTCGCCTTAGCAGATGCGCCACCTCAAATCATGACCCAGGCCTTTGATTTCAACGAGTCCACACCTGGCTACTACCCGCTTCGAGAACTCTACAATGTGGTTTATAAGGCAAGGGAGATAAATGGGCACTATCAGGTTGCGCAACTCGCACCCAATAATAATGGCGCATGGTTTAGCAAACAATTGAACAGCCTTCCCGATATGACACAACTTGCCTTAGCTTTAAAAGCTCAGGGAAAGGGCTTAAGAAATTACCTACAAAATTTCGCAATATATCTAACAGAAGATCCCCTGATCAAAAAGGCCGGGCTTCCTAAACAGGTTTCTCCTTTCTGCTCAGATGCTCAAGTACTTGAGGTTATAGCTCCTCAACATGCCCAAATCGTAAAACTCAGAGTCAAGAGCCCTGAAAATTGTCCGCTTACAGTTTCGATGAATTATGTAGAGATTCTAGAAGCAGTCGGAAAATCAGAAACTGGGGTCTTAGAAAACCTAAAGGTCTTTCCCGTCAATGGAGCACTAACCGGAATTCTAGTATCAAAGGGAACCACGTCCATCGAACTTGCACCTAAGGCAAATATTCCCGCATTTGTGACTCTGATTCACATTTTGGGTGGTTTGATGCTTCTAAGCCTCCTAGGTGCGACCCTTGCAAACTACCGTCGAGCCTATACTACAGGGAGCGCCACAGCCTCATCCTAAATCTATAGCGATTTCACCAGATGTATGAAAATTTCCCGTCCAGGGGCATAGCGAGAACCTGTAAATCCATTCGCAATAGTAATGGGATAGGCATTGTCGAAAATATTAAGAACATCCAACGAAAGCTTGAATTGACTCAACCAGCTGTCACCGTGAAATTCGTAACCAAATGTACTATCCATTGTAATGTGAGCAGGCAGTTCTCCGGCGTTTCCTTCACCGGTGCGTAAACCGCTGCCATAAAGCAATTGTAACGTTCCCCAGAACTTATTTTTTGAATAAGTAAGCCCGGAATTGAAAGTGTGCATTTGCACATGGTCCAAAAATTGATAATCACTGCTCGGACCGCCATTGGGAGGAAAGGCAAACAGTCCTCCACTTAACCCTCTTCCTTTTGCAATTTGGTAAGAATAGTTTGCATACTCCGACCAATCTTCATTGATCTGGCCTTTTACAGAAAGCTCTAAACCGTAAGCAAAACCTTCTGCATAATTATACGGCTGGGCTAATGACGTACTTAATAGCTGTGCATCATCCAACATATTTGTAACTGTTTTATAGTAAACATTCATCGTGGCCAATTGAGTTTGTAAGAATTGCTGATCAACTCCGAACTCAAAGTAGTCGTCTTTTTCCCCTTTAATGTCATAAGGAGTAAGAGCGGTGCCCTCTAAATTATTAAAAGCAACTCTTAGATTTTCAACTGGCGCCGGCATAAAAAGCTTGCCATAAAAAACATGCAGCTTGGTAGTATCAGCTGGCAAATAATTCAGTCCAACCCGAGGTTGAAGCAAGCTATCTTTCGGAGTTAATCCAGAAAAATCAAATTGTGTTGCTGTGAATCTTAGGCCGGCATTCAAATTAAAAGCCTTGCTAATAGTATACTCGTCCAAGACATAAATATTTTCAGAATAGCCAGTATTTGTATCTGAATTCGTAAACGAAGTCCCAGCGGTCTGAATAGCTACACTTCCAACCGATTGCCCTGCCTGGAGCTGAACCCCTGCCTTTATCTTATTTTCGTCATTAATTCGCGAAGAGAAATCAGCCTTAATTCCAATATTATTGATGTGGCGATTCTGATAAAATGAAGAAGCAGTAGCTCGATTTGGATTGGCCAAATTGAGATCATTCGCTAGGTCATTGTTATATTTTAAATACGAGTACTTCCAATAAGGAGCGAGTTGAAAGAACGACCTAGGCGACACAGTATGCTTCCAGACTACCTGTAAAAAATCATTGTACTCTGCTTGGTTATTATCCGTACTTGGAGGCGTGTAATTAAACCCTCCATTTGTAAAAAATGGACTCGTAGGCTGAAACGTACTCGGATAATTAGGAATTTGAAACTGGCTGTAGTTATTGGACGCAGTCAAAGTAAACTTATCTTGGTTGCCAGCCTGCCAATCCAACTTTACAAATTGATTAGTTCCAGAGGCCTGATCGTGAATATATTCTTTGCCACCCTGAGACTGATCCGTTGGACTTACCGGTTGAGGGGTATCTAGACCTCGATCCGTCCTAAAATAGTTTCCTGAAATAAAATAATGAAAATCCCCTGATTCGTTAGAACCGCCATAGGTTACTTGAGGAGAAAACCTATTAAAGCTTCCATAATTTAACTCAGCCGTCCCTCCAGGAGTCTCAGGGCCACTCTTACTTGTAATTACAACCACGGCTGCCAATTTTTCACCAAACTCGGCCGGAACACCACCGGTGATGACTTCCATATGGTCTATATTTCTGGGGCTGAAAGGCTCGGCAAAGGTATTAGAAGGAGACTCTGGTAATTGCACACCATCAATTTGATATTGAATGTTGCCGTGATTTCCTCTGACAAACAAGACTCCGAAAGCTCCCTCCACTATTCCAGGTGTAGTAATAGCAAGTAACTTAGAAAGTTTAATTTGATCACCTTGAGGGAGCTTTTGAATAGCCTCTTTGCTGATCTCAACTTTGCTGGCCGCTGATGTCTTTTCAATCAGGCGCTTCTTTGCTTTAACTTCAAGCAATAATTCGCCGTCTTGAGACTCGGGAATTACCTGTACGACGGACTCTTTAGGTAGCGCGGAATAAGTATCTTTTTCTTGGGCAAACACCCCTATTGGCACCATCGCCATAAAAATTACGCTTGCACAAATTTTTTTATTCATTCCTCACGCCCTATTTTCCATGATTTATTCACTCACTTTTTCTTGTGAATGACTGAATTTGAAACGAGCAAGTTTATTAAACCTGTTCGTTTCAAATGATGAGTCAAATTTGACGCAAATTCAACAAGAGTTTTATGAGAATGAAGCAGAGTAGAAAAATGGGATCTAAATTAGGCCTTTTTTGACCAAGATCCACACCATCCATCGGCATTTACTAGCCCGGAAGTAAGAAGCTGACACTTTCCCCAAGATCCATTCGCGGGCGTATATAGCGCACAATTTTTACACCGTTGATTTTTAGCATCTGGCAGCTTCCGTTTTGGGTATCTTTTAAAATCGATCTTAGAAACATCGGCCTTATAACCCACGGCCGAAGCGACTGGATCCGTCTCTGATACTGGAGTCGCACCAGGTGGCAATGGCTCTTTCTTAGTTTCTGCGGCAAAAACATTACTTAAGAGGTTAGGAGCAGCGACGCTAACTAGGAGCGTGAGGCCGGACATCTTTAGAAATTGACGACGATTGACTTCGGAATTTGACATAGCGTGTCTCTCTTTCAAGGTCAAACTAGACCGAAATCAAATGTTTCTCAAGGCCGAAAGCTAGTCTGCGAGCGGCTTTTACCTCTTTTGAGCGCTGGATTTCAAATTTTAGGCCGCTTCTTTCCGCGAAGGGGGTTTAGCATGAATAACATCTGGGGGTTGCACTGCTGGACGACGAGCAATTTCTTGCTCCACAGTTGGCCTTTTGTCCTTTTTAACAGGAGCCAGTTGAACTGCATTGTGATTTTGCGCAGATCTATAAATCGCCTCAATAATTCTCACGTCAGCTAGTCCCTCTAAGCCTGAAGGTTCTGGAGCTTCATTGATTCTGATGCACCTTGAAAAATAGTCCAATTCAGAGGCAAATTGATCTCGAGCTTTGAAAAACCTTTCGTTCTTCTTTCCATTAAGAGTCACTATCAGTGATTTTCCACCTTCGTAAGTAAAGGCAGAGTCGAGAATTAAATCCCCTTTTGTTCCAGCTACACGAAATGCATCAGCTTTTGCCGTTCCAAAGCTATATACAAATGAAGCTAAACGTTCGCTCGGAAACTTCAAAGTTACACTCATCGACACTTCAATATCTTGTAAACCAGGCTGATCGCTAAATGCGGGCTCAGCCGATATTAAAACCGGCTCATCTTGAAATACATAACGTGCCGCATTGATAGGATAAATTCCGATGTCATAGGTGGGGCCCCCGCCTAGCGAAACGGGTAAGGTACGGATATTCGGAAAATTTACAGGCATTGATTGAATAGACTGGAATATCCGCGCGTCTCCGATTTTCTTCTGGGTATTGATTATTTCGATAGCTTTGAGTGTCGCGGCCTCGAAATGAAGGCGGTATGCAATCATGAGCTTTACTTTATTGTCGTCGCAAGCCCGAATCATTTCTTCACAATCTGCGGCAGAGACAGCCATCGGCTTTTCACAAAGTACATGGACACCGGCTTGGGCCGCCCGGATTGTGTATTCTTTGTGAAGGTGATTGGGTAACGCTAGGTAAACTGCATCGATTTCTCCGCTATGAAGACACTCGTCGTATTCATCGTAAGAGTAAGTTTGTTTAACTCGATATTTCCGACCGAGAAGCTTTCGCTTCGTGGTGTCTCCCGACACGAGCGCTCTCAGTCGTGAACCTTTACAATTTTGAAATGCAGGCAAAATTGCGGTCTGGGCAATGTGTCCTAGTCCTACTACGGCGTATTGTATAGGCTGCTTTTTCATAAATATTTATGTTTCCTTGTATTGAGGACGTGCCACACAAATGCCCCAGTAGAGGACAATCTTCAGTTTCAACTAACCCAGAATAACCTCACGAATGGAACAAGCTTCACTGCTAGAATTAACCCACTCTTTTATTAGCTAAATTGTCTGAACCCTTGTTCACCATATTTTCGGCGATCGTAGCGCCATGTTCCATTCTCCCAGAAACCTTGGAGGCTATCGATCTTGCGGCTTCACCCATGTCAAGATCCATCACGGGGGTCTTTACGCCAAATGACTCCAATCGACGTTGAATAGCGAACCGATTTCTCCAAACCACATACCCCCCAAGAACCGTCAATGCTGCAAAAGCGCCTCTATTGTTACGCATAATTTATTCTCCTTTTAAGCCCAGTATTTTAATATTCTGATACTAATTTTTAGACCACAAACATACCTGCATATTAACTGCCAGTTTTCAGTTACTGGGGTCACCTACCAATGTCCAAATACCCGGCTTTCATAAACCTTTTATGCTGAACGTTTTTCTTTACCCATAAAAGTTCTTCTAAACCCTTCCATAAGTCGAGGCGGTAATAAATTAGCAATTAAATCAAGAGAGGTCCCAATAAAGGACTGATCTTTTACAGTTGGCTTGAGTTGACTAAATGCCTTTCCAATCATTTTCGCTTCTTCAAATGTAAAAAGCTTCTTAGCTACCGTGAAGACTTTGTTTTCTTCATCCTTAATATGGTGCAGTACGTCCTTACGAAGTTGTTTGGCTAGAGCGACTGAGTTGATATCAACTTCCTTCATTACTTGAAGTGTTCGAAGGTCCGCCTCCGCTTTGGCATGCTCGGCATAACTATTTACGACGATTCCTTTATCCATATTAAGCTCTCTGATGGCATTATAGAATACCGCTTCTTCTGCACGTGAATGGGGGACCAATTCATCACGGATTTGATCGACCAATCCCTTGCATTTTTCATGATCAGATTGTGCTGCGTGAACAAGATCGTCCAGTAATCCATGCAATTTTTCGTGATCTTTATGAAGAGCATCATAAATATTCATAGTATTTCCTCTTTCTATTTTTCTGCTTCCCACACTTTTACTTTTTGAATGAAAGATGCAATGAGCTCGCCCAAAGAGCATGCAACAATCTTCAAAATGAATAAAAATATAAGGTCCCATGATTTAGAGTGGGCCGGCCCTTGCACTAAAATCGGTAAGATAGGAGCATTGCATGAAAGCGGTCGTACTCAAGAAAGCTCTCCATATTTCGGTGGACGAAGTAGAAGATCCTGTGATCGAAGTTGAAACTGATGCATTAATCGAAATCTCCACTACCGGCATTTGTGGAAGCGATCTTCATATGTATGAAGGACGAACGTCCATGCAACCTGGGACCGTTCTCGGCCATGAGAACATGGGTACAGTCATAAAAATCGGCACTGCAGTAAAATCCATCAAAGTAGGTGATCGGGTTGTCCTTCCGTTCAATGTCGCCTGCGGGTTTTGCTTTAATTGCGAGCGCGGTTTTACGAATGCCTGCCTTACGGTGAACCCGGAAGCTCCAAGTGCTGCGTACGGATACGCAGGAATGGGGCCTTTTCGTGGCGGCCAAGCGGAACTGCTCCGAGTACCCTACGCTGATTTTAATTGTTTGAAATTACCTGGACGACCAGGAGACGAATTTGAAGACGACTTCTTGCTTCTTTCCGATGTTTTTCCAACGGCCTATCACGGAGCAGAACTTGCGAAAGTACAGCCTGGCAGCACAGTCGCGATTTTCGGGGCGGGCCCAGTTGGAATGCTCGCTGCATTTTCGTCTATTCTGAAAGGTGCAAGTGAAGTTTACATAGTGGATCAATTTTCAGATCGCCTTGCAAAAGCAAAGGAAATTGGGGCCATTCCGATCGATTTCACTCAAGGTGATCCTGCGGAACAAATCATTGAGATGCGGAAGAAGAATTCTTATATCAAAAGTTCGTTACGAACGGGTGAAGAAAAAATGCCAGGGGTTATGTGCGGTATTGATGCTGTAGGTTATCAAGCTCACGATTTTAATTCACCGAATAAAGAGAAACCAACCCAAGTCTTAGAGAGCCTCGTAAAAGTTATAAACCCAACAGGTAACCTTGGAATTGTAGGCGTCTACACTGTTGATGATCCTCACGGAATAAATAAATCTGCCAAGGAGGGAATTTTTCAACTTCCTTGGGGTGAGATATTTGAAAAAGGAATTAGTCTCGGAACTGGGCAGTGCCCTGTAAAAAGATACAATAGATTTCTGCGCGACGTTATCATTTCTAGGAAAGTCAAACCCAGTTTCATCGTGAGCCATCACTTAAGGCTTGAAGATGCGCCAGAGGCCTATAGAAAATTTGACCAAAGAATTGACGGCTATACGAAGGTATTACTCAAACCAAGCACCTCTGGAGGACGATTATCAATTGCCTCAAGCCCAGGAAAATAAACCAGACAATGTTTATGAATCATTGAATTTGGAGCTTACCGGGAACTGGAAAAAGTACCAACGCTGTAGGACTTCTTGCTGTAAAGCTCCCAAGCGCAAAATCGTTCACGATCTACGCACCACTTTAAGAAGGCTAGTTGCAATTGTAGATGTCACACGGGAACTTCCTTTTTCTCTAAAAACCTCAAAATTCAGAAAAGACCTTAAGCTAGTACTGGATACGGTTCGCGATTTGAGAGATCTCCAGAATCAAGAAAAAGAGCTGCGTTCCAAACTCCAATCCGCGGAACTTAAGAAATTTCAACGCCAACTTACAAAGCAGAGAAAGAAAGAACAAAAAGATGTCAAAAATTGTCTCAACACCGTGAACTGGAAAAAACAGGACAGAAAATATCAAGCCTTGAGCAAGAGTCTCCTGGAAGGTGCAAAAAACTCTACGCAAATGAGACAGGCTGAACCCACAATTCAAATTAGCCTGGCAAGTCAATACCAAAAGGTTGAAAATAGTACACATCATGCCGTAGCATCTTCTCCGCCTACTCTCCATCGAGCCAGGATTGAGGCAAAAAAATATAGATATTCATTAGAAGCAACGAGTAAAATCTATCCGGTCAATAGTCAGATTGAAGATAAAATGAAGACGATTCAAACTGTCCTAGGAGAGATACAAGATACAACGGTACTTCTCACATTTCTTTATGAGTTTTTAGTGGAGCATAAAGTTACGGATCCAAATTCTGATCTAATTCGTTTTATCCGATCGACTGAAAAACGTCAGGATGAATCAATCGCGTCTTTTATGTCCAAAAGACAACAGTTTTTAGACCAAAGCCGTCCCAACTTCGCACATAAAGGAGAGGATATTGATAAAAGGGTTTCTAAATTAAGACCAATCGGAATACAAGTTGCAAATCGTTCAGCATGATGACTACCCCATCTGCCGATATTGCTGATTTATTCTCTAAGGAACTTGATCGTACCCGAAGCCGAGGGGAACACCAAAATAGTTCCTTCCTTTCGTTTTCAAAAGGGAGGAGCCCTCATAAAGCAAACCTTCTAAATGGAATTGCTTTGCTCGCCTGCGTGGGAATGGCAATTTATTATATGAAAAAAACTCCGATTACCATTGGAGCTAAAACCGCTTTGTCAAAAATGAAAGTCGCAGCCTAACGTGTCAACTACTGCCGCAGATATTCTAATTGATATACTTTCTGATTGGGGAGTCGAAATTATCTTTGGACTTCCGGGTGATGGAATTAACGGAATTATGGAGTCGCTTAGAAAACGGCAAGATAAAATTCGATTTATTCATGTTCGCCATGAAGAATCCGCAGCTTTTATG
>JBDSKY010000554.1:0-5298 GCA_039916675.1 Bdellovibrionia bacterium | reverse complement strand
GGACCAACAAAAACTCTATTGTCTCGAAATCTTCCGAAAAAATTTGCATCGTCGCCCTCCATCGTATTTTCGGTAACGATTCGATGCAAATCCAAGATGAGTTGCCTAGTTATATCCGCATTCGTGTTCTCTTGTACCCACTGCATTGCTCTAAAATTGTTAACTAACATCCACTCGTCTTTATTTTTGGGCTTATTTCCTGATGCAATCAACTGTTGGGCTTGTGCTCTCGTACTGTGGGCGCCTTCGTAAATTGCTGAAGTAACGGCTTCTTCTATGGCTGAGTCTAAAAGAAAGTCTCGCTTGAATAAAGACTGTTGATTGATTTGATTGTAGAGATTTTTACCTAACCTCTCAATTTGGTCAATTCGTCTGCTCAAGCTATCTGACGGAAAATACCAAAATTTTTTATCGATACAGGCGATGAACAAGGGTATTGCTCCAACTTTACGGTATCTAATTACTTCCCTTGAAAGCTCATCCCAATTAGACGGTAGACTCCCCTGTTGCTTCAATCGATACTTGATTTCCTCTGGAGAAAGATATCGTTGCTGGGTGTAATCTAACCACGTAGTAGAGTTTAAAAATTCAAATTCATCTTTAACACGCACCCTATAATTCTACAAAATTTCCTGCAAATTTTGTAGAAAAAGTTGTAAAAAAGGGAGTGTCTTCATTAAATCTCTTATAAATCAAGCAGTTATATCTGCAATTTTTCACTCTCCCTTTGCTGCAAATAATAGGTAAGGATTTGTAGCAAAGGCTGATTTTATGATATTTACCAGTAATTACAAATAGATACATTTACAACGCTCTTGCAAATAATGTGAAGACGCTTGATGGAACACCGTGAAAGTCAGACCTAATCTGGGGACTTTTTCCTTTTTTAACGGCGCACAATTAAAATCTACAAAGGGTCTGTGCATCGCGATAATCGCATTTAAACTTAGAACTCAGCTCTTCCAGTCCAAAGGTCTGACCTAAATCGCGAAGCCGGAAAAATCTTAGACGCTTGAGCTGCAGATCAAGAAAAATAGAATCCCGCAATCGAAACTCTCCCGAAAAACCCGACGTACCCATTAGATTCAAATTAAACTCACCTATAGGAACCGCTGTTAGACTTTCCCGCCCCCAAAGGTCGGTTCCCAGTTCAGAAACATTACAGCGCCAGGAATTACAAGGATTGCCACCGCTCAGAAACACTTCTCCCTGAGTTGAAGTTATTTCGCCCAAAAAGCTTCCGCCCATAATATCTCCAAGCACTAGGATAAAGAGCTGATCTTTAGTAGAAATCGCAGCTTTTCCCTGCTTTCTCAATTCAGCCTCACTCACTTTATATGTCCAGGGATTTGCGAACATAACCCGTTCTCGTGCCTGCGGATTATCTATCCGAATCCTTGGAACTAAATGGTGGCCTACCAGCTGGCGTTTCTGTTTCGGATTATAAAAAGGGTCAAACCATGCCTCTGCCGTATCAACAAAAACATTATTGTTTTCCATATTGTAATTGTACAGAAGCGGATGACTAGGAGTGCGCTCTGACGGAAGATAGCCTCCCCCAAAGCCAAACGAAAAATGCAATATCCCCTGATAAGACTCCCTCACAACCTTATGATCTGAATCCAGCTCGACGTCATAAACCCACTCAATATCTGCTGTGCGACCGTACCGCGCCATCTGAGCATTAGCATCAGAGGAATCGAGCTGATTATCCTCATCAGAGAGAAAAACGGTATACCTTAAAACCTTATTGTGTTCGAACTTACCTTCAACCCAACTGCCCTCACCTTGATAAACTGAGTAGCTTAGAAGCAAAGGTGTATCATTGGGAAAGTATTCGTATTGATTCTCACGGAGATTAATGAACGGTGAATGAATTAAGGCTAACTTCTCTATGAGCTCTCTTGAACTCTCCTTCCCTGTGATCTTCACATTTTCATATTCCACCTGAGCCTGCAAATTGTCTAATCGGCAATGTTTAGTGAATTCCAATTCGAGAACCGCTTCCTCTGGTTGAACAGAACCGGAGCCTAAAGCAACCTCAAGTTCATTTCGATAAATGTAAAAATCTACGATTGTGCGACGGCCTTGATAGAGAATATAACCTCTTACTTCATCTCCAACTGCTTCTTGCGAACAAACGACCGAATACTTGAAACTTACGGTTACTTCGGTCGGATCAACGGTGGGATTTTGTACTATAAAGGTAGTCAGTGGCTCAACCGCAGCAGCGAAACCTGCGGCTAAATAATAAAGAATCGCCGCCCAGTAACTTGCGCCTTTAAAAATTCTTTTGTAACATTCATGGCGCATTCCTAAAGTCCTTACATTATTATTAACTTCAACTACAGCATACCCAAACTTAATTGACGATTCCAAATCTGAAGTAAAAGATTTGTTCACCGATATCAAAAAATAATATTATCATAACAAAATGACTATAATTCGGGCGACTAAGATTGCTGTTGTTTTTTCAATTGCGGCTACTTTTTTATTTATTTTTATTAATAATATTTTTGACTATGGTTCTAACTTTTCTTACGTACAACATGTCTTGACGATGGACTCGGTATTTCCAGAGAACACACTCTTGGGAAGAGCAATACACACTGAATGGGTCCACCATCTTGCCTATTGGGGAATAATCGTAACAGAGGGCGCGGTAAGTTTTCTCTGTATTATAGGCGGGACTCAACTTTTGAGAAGAGCAAGAAGCGAAAGCGCAAGTTTCAACTCCGCAAAAGGACTCGCGGCCTTGGGTTTAACTCTAGGCTTTTTTCTGATGGTATTTGGTTTTATGGCAATCGGAGGTGAGTGGTTCATGATGTGGCAATCCGAAAAGTGGGGAATGGGCCTTAACTCGGCCTTTCGGGTGTCCACGATTTGTGGGCTTGCTTACCTAATATTACTGCAGCCGGACACATGAATCGAAGATTAGCCCTTACTCTCTTTTAAACATAAATAGCCATTTATCTCACTACTGCGAACATACCTATTCGAGAAATTGACACTACGCATTACCCTGTGTTATCCACCCCTTCATGACTCAAATTCTTCAGAAACTTGCAGGCACTCTCACCGCGCTCATCATGACATTGTTCACAACTCTTCACCTTACCACATCGGTAGCATGGGCCCAGACTTCCCCATTCCGTTCTGTGGAATTTATCCCTCCCTCGGAATATTTGGGTTTAGCAACGGGATGGGAAAATCTCTACGTTTGGACCTCCAAAAGAGTGCAAAGTTTAGGACTAAATACAGAGGGGCAACTAGGTATCGGTAATAATACTCCCTCTACTTCTCTTGTTCAGGTATTAGGGCTCAACCAAAAGAAAATTCAGCAGGTCTCAGCGGGCAATGCTCACGCTTGTGCACTTACGGACGATGGAGTTTACTGCTGGGGAAAGAATAGTGAAGGCAGGCTAGGGAATGGAACCTACCTAGATCAAAACTCCCCAAGCCGAGTGCAATCACTAGACTCAAAGAAAATCCTTCAGATTTCTGCCGGATATTTTCATACCTGCGCTTCAACGGAGGATAGCGTATACTGCTGGGGAAAGTATAGTGAAGGCCAGCTTAAGCAATCCCTTCCGACTTTGGTGACGCTACCCTCTAGGAAAATTATTCAAATTTCTGCTGGAGTAGAACATACATGTGCTTTAACAGACGATGGCGTCTACTGCTGGGGATATAATGCTTTCGGCCAAATTTTTGGTAATGGAACTCAGGCGTTTGGTTACAGCCCTGCAATTCGAGTGACTCGCCTTGATTCAATAAAAATCCTTCAAATTTCTAGCGGAGGTCACTATTCCTGCGCTCTAGCCGCCCAAGGGGTTTATTGCTGGGGATACAACGGCGCAGGTCAACTTGGAAATGGAGGCAAAAAAGATCAAACCTTTCCAGTACAGGTTAAAGGGTTGAACTCAAAAGAAATCCTTCAGCTTTCATCCGGCAACTCCCATACCTGCGCTATAGCTTCGGACGGACTCTACTGCTGGGGATATAACGCTGACGGCCAGTTAGGAATATCTGGCACGCACAACAAACATTCTCCCCATCGGGCTTTAGGTCTAGAAGGAAAGAAAATAATTCAGATCTCAGCTGGAGTCTTAAACACCGCTGTTTTGACTGAAGATGGACTGTATATCTCAGGTGCGGCTTATGGCCTTCCCAAAAGTACAACGTTCAACAAAATTGTCACCTCCGCCGAGCTAACACCTCCAAGCACCTCCAAATACAGCCCCCAGCCTAAAAAGCTTTCAAAAAAAGCCATCGATCAAATCGAGGAAATCATCTCCTTTATCAACGACCCTAAAAGCAACTCAGCCAGAGCCCGACTTTTAGAGTTAGGAGCCACACATAACCTCAGCGTCAGTGCCAAGGAATTGGTTCAATTTGAAACATTCTTAGGCCTTGGGGGCAGTCGCAAGGATATTGATTATAGAATATTTCCACAAATGCATCTGCTTACCCATGAGATACCCTCATCCCCTATACAACTATTTCAATCTCCATCTAGGTCTTCTCCACTGATGGAAATTGTTCATATTGGCTCGATTGCGCACGGATGGGACATACCTGCAAAATCCAATCTTGATATAAAATCCGATTCTGAGAAAAGAGTGCCCCTGCTCCTGTTTAGACTCCCCGAGACCGAATACAAAAAGGACGTTTTACTAGGTCTGGTACACCCAGAAACTGTTGGAATGTCCGTGAAATCAATTGTAAAAAAATCAAAAGCCTCGCTTGCTGAATTTCCATTATTGGATCGACTCAACGGCCTTCTAGGTAAAAACATTCAATTTAATTTGAACTTAATTTCGACTCATCTGACCCCAGAAACGAATTTATTCTCCTCACTCAAAGGGAACTTAACCCCAAAAAGCCACCTGCAACCTTTTGGGCACAAAGAAAAACTTTTTGGTTTCTACCTACAAAACCTCGAATTATCCCAATCGAAACCAGAGATTTGCCACACCTACTCCTTGAGTTACGGTGACGAACTCTCAACATTGAGAAACTGCGAGACTAGTAAAGACCTAAGCGGACAGTATGTGTTTCCCATTGAAGATATTTATTTAACGACTCAAAGCCACCCTCACAGCACAGATTCCAACATCGAACATCAGGTCATTGTGGATCTAGGCGGGGGCAGAACACTCATCACTTCCGAATCCATCCTGACAGCGATGATCCAACACAATCGCCTTGTCAATGATGCGCTCTTCGGTCTGCCTCAACAGGGAAGCACACTCAAGGGGCAATGGACAAAATGGAAAGAGCGTCATTTCCCAAATA
>JBDSKY010000553.1:0-3036 GCA_039916675.1 Bdellovibrionia bacterium | reverse complement strand
GTCGCTTGCTCTTTGTCCCAAGTTCCATTCTTTTTTTCCAACGGTAATTCCAGGAGTATTGGCTGGGATAATAAATCCAGTCATTCCTTTGTGCCTCAAGGATGGGTCCGTATAAGCAAGTACGAAGTACCAATCGGCGACACTGGCATTGGTGATCCACATTTTCGCACCATTTATGACATATTCCGACCCTACTTTTTTGGCCAACGTCCGTATTCCGCTGACATCCGAACCTGCGCCGGGTTCGGTAACACAGTAGGCGGCGTGAAGGGGTTCATCAATGAGTCGGCCTAAAAACTGTTTTTTCTGTTCTTCATTTCCAGCCACGATTAAGGGTGCAGCGGCCAGAGTGTTTGCTTCCATTGCTGTGCAGACACCTGTGCAGCCGTAAGCCAGTTCTTCAGTGATAATACAGCCATCCATTACCCCTAAGCCCATGCCGCCATATTCTTGGGGGACATGGGTATTCATCAGTCCCAGTTCCCAAGCTTTTTTCGAGATGTCTTTTGGAAATTCTCCGGACTTATCGTGATGAGCCGCTTTCGGGATAATTTCTTCCTTGGCGAATTTGCGGGCGAGTTCTTGAAGTTGGTTCTGGTCATCGGAGAGCGAAAAATCAATCATGGCCGCATTCTATGCAAAAGCTTTGAAAAATCAAGGATACACAAGCCAAATGAAATCTTTGGAAACTTTGCTTCCATGCAGGCCCGTATTCAGGTATTTTCACCCCTTAATGCGGAAAAAACCTAATTTCGGAAAATCACCCTCACGAAAGACTGATAACAAAAGCGAATCTTCAGGATCAGGGACATTCAAACCCAGATTCCATAGATCAAAAGTAACTACAACAGTTGATTCGCCGAGGGCGAAAGCAGCTGCTGTGGTTCAAGGATTTGAAGGACTTTGGGAACAGCTTTTTACATCTCCAGTTCACTTGGATTCTTCTTTGTCTAAGCTGCCTACTCGAATAAAAAGTATTTTAGCTCAAATTATGCCTCGTATTTTACTTAGGCCGGTTTCTGAAGCTGAAATATTGGGTGTGGGTGTACCCGATGGACAACCTTGGAACCTCGTGGACGACAAGAAGTTAGGTGGTTGGAGACCCGCACATATAATGGCTTCCAGAATTTATGAGTTAATGGAACAGCGACCCCCAGAAATTTTACCGGTCTCAGACGACTTTCCTCCTTATATGGTGGAGGAATGGAAGAAAGCTTGGGGCGAAAAAGTAGTTGCCGATTTAATTGATACGTTGGGAAGAGAGGCGCCGCTTTCCTTGCGAGCCAGTAGAAAAATAGGGCCGAAGGCACTTCTTACTGCATTGACTGAAAAGGGCCCACTCCCTGTACGGGCCGAAGTTTCTAATTTAGTACCTTTGGGGGTTCGACTCTCTGGATATGTTCCAGTACTAGGAACTGATTCTTATGCAAATGGAGCATTTGAAATTCAAGATGAAGGATCTCAGTTAATGGCATTATTTGCCCTATGGCCCGAACGTTACGGAGCTATATTAAAAGATAAGCCGGGAAGTCTAACGAAAATTGATCTTCCTGCTCCTCCTCTTCCGAAGGACACTCAAGCTTGGACTGTAATTGATACTTGTGCTGGAGCTGGTGGAAAAAGTCTGGCTCTAGCAGATGCTTTAAAAGGAAAAGGCCGAGTTTATGCTTACGATACCTCTGCAGTTAAACTCCAAGCACTTCGAAGGAGAGCAACTCGTGCGGGAGTAAATAACATTAAGACGGCTGTGGTCCGCGATGAAAGCGAATCTGAAGTTGTCGAAAAGTTTAAGTCGAAAGCCGATGTCGTATTGGTGGATGCTCCCTGCAGTGGTTGGGGAGTATTGAGGAGAAATCCTGATATCAAATGGAGACAACAGAAGGATGTTCTGCTGAGAATGCCAAAGATCCAGCTTCGTTTGCTTTCGGTTTATTCTGACTTGGTAGCTCCGGGTGGTCGATTGGTTTTTGGCGTGTGCACTTTTAGGCCGGAAGAAACTACCGATGTAGTTGGAAAGTTCTTGGCCGATCATCCTGAATTTAAGGCCATTGAAGGCGGTTATATGGGTCCGGGACCTTGCGATGGGTTTTTTATGCAAGCTATGGTGAAGGCTTGATCTGGGCGTTTTTCAAACGATTATTGTTTCTAATAGATGCAGAAGTAGCTCATCGCGTCACTATCTCCCTCATTCGGTTAGGAATTCGTCTAAAGAATGTTCCACTCCGAATTGTGAGCGGTGTAACTTCCTCAGAATTAAGAACCCCGAAAGGCTCTGGGTCGCATCAGGTTTTCGGTTTGGAGTTTGCTTCATCATTAGGATTGGCAGCAGGTTTTGATAAAAATGCCGAAATATTGGCCGGACTTCCATCCTTAGGATTTGGATTTGCGGAAATTGGCACCGTTACACCTCGTCCTCAGCCCGGAAATGATCGCCCCAGGTTATTTCGGGATCCCGCGAGACAGTCTTTATTCAATCGAATGGGATTTAATGGTTTGGGAGCATCTATTGTGGCGGCAAATGTTGCCGAATCAAGAGATCTGCTCCCTTTAAACTTTAGAGTGGGAGTAAATATTGGAAAAAACAAAGATACTCCTGCTGAAAACGCAAAAGAGGATTACTTAAAAGCGGCACGACCCTTCGAAGGTCTATCTGATTACCTTGTAATTAATGTGAGTTCTCCAAATACGCCGGGTCTCCGCTCTCTTCAAACTGTAGATGCCTTGAAGCCAATCATTGGGGAAGTGGTCAATTTGATCTCAGGATGGAGAAAGAAGCCTCCTCTTCTCCTAAAATTGGCGCCGGAACTGTCCGCTGACGAGTTAATTCAGCTGATTCAGGTTCTAGAGCCGCAGGGAATTGACGGTTGGGTGCTTACAAATACTCTAGGCGGGTTTTTTAAGGCCAATGCTGGTGATGTAGTAGGAGGTTGGAGCGGAAGTCTTCTTACAGAATTAGCAAAAAACAGTTTAGAGATTGCACGAAATGCTACTTCGAGGCCGATAATTTCGGTGGGGGGGATTATGAATCCAGAAGAA
>JBDSKY010000552.1:0-5992 GCA_039916675.1 Bdellovibrionia bacterium | reverse complement strand
TACCTTGTCAGGTGGTCGACTAGGGCAGGCATCGCTCCTCTAGAAATGGCAAAGGGCATGATTGAGGCAGATTCGGCGTGGACTTCAGACATGCCAGATTTTCTATTTTCAATGCTAGGACAAGACGATAAGAAAGCTAGCTGGAAGTCATTTATAGACGGGAAAACTTTCTCTAGTGAAGGTAACCTCTACTTGCGATGGCTCGACACTTGCCAGACGCTTGCAGGAATGAATGACCTCCCAGAATTGATGAAAAGCCGGTACAGAACGGTTGAAGTTCTCCTACTAAATCTCAATCGAATGAAGAGTGGATTGATATCTCAACTTGAGTCCCTCCAAGTTCCAGAATCGACAATTAATTCCGTAGCTCAATCGTTTGAAAAATTGATGGAAGTTCCCGTGAAGCCTGCTTTGTGGACTTACCAGAGGATGGTTGATCAGACGGCCAAGCTTTTAAGTAAGAAGGTCGAGCTCATCGTTAAAGGGGACGACATAACCCTTCCCAGAGATGTTCTCTACTCAGTCCAAGATGCGTTAGTGCATCTCATTCGAAATACTATCGACCATGGCATCGAGAATCCCGAAGTCAGAGAAAAAGCAAATAAACCGGCCACCGGAAGATTAACTATCGAATGCGCCCTAACGAAACAATCGACTATCATAAAAATTCAGGATGACGGGGCCGGGATCGACCAGAATCGGATAGCGAAAATTGCAGTTGAAAAAGGCCTAATTGAAGAAGCAGATGTCAAAAAGCTTTCCGTCGCCCAAAAACTCGAGATGATCTTTATGGCAGGATTCTCTTCTAAGCAGAATGTTACCGAGTTCTCGGGAAGAGGCATTGGCCTAGATGTCGTTAAAAACAATATCGAATCACTCGGCGGAAAAGTCTTGGTCTCGTCACAAACTGGAATAGGAACAACGTTTGAAATTAGAATTCCGAATGAAAGTATAGGTTAAAGGATAATTAAAAACGATTATGATAAAAATGAAACTTACTTTATATAAAATTAAGGAATCCCTAAGAGAGCGAGCCAGCCGAGAGGTCCTTGCATTAGGAATCCTGCTTTTCGGGATTCAAATCATATTTATGGTGGCTTTACGAAGCAACGAGCTGATACCTCTAATTGCCCTGGAATTAATATCATCGCTGATTTGGGTGGCGTTTATTATTTTGAGATGGCGACATGCGTTTCTTTTTGGAGCAAATATCATACCTTCAATCGCAGCGCTGCCCGTTAGTGGGTCCAATCTCCAAGAGAATCCATCCCTTAACGCAGTTAGGAAGGCTATTCAGGATTTTCCTTGGGATATTTTAATGAGAAACGCACAAGATGGTGGGGCAAATTCGGCGCTCGTTTGCCGAATCTTAGAGAAAACTGTGCAAACCCTCCAAGAAAAAAGCAAACAAGTCCAACTCATGGTTGAAGCGGCCAATGCTATGAAGTTTGACTCTGCTCAACTAAATAAAATATCCGTCGATATAAAGGCACTTTCCGAGCAAGCCCGACTTGTTTCAACAAAGCCATCCTCTAATGCAGAAAAAAAGAAAACTCAAGCTGACGCAGTTCCAGCAACACCTACAGACATGGAAAATCTCTATGCGATAATAGCCAAAATGGCGACTCCGATTAGCGCAGAGCTGGCCAATGTCGCAGAAAAAATAACTGAAAGTAGTAAAACTTGCATTGAGGTGAGCGCCGTGTTTGGAGCAATAACCTATGAGGTTACTCAGTTCAAAAATTTAATGCTGCGAGTTGAAGAGCTTGCTACCCTTCAAGAAAAACATCTTAAAAACTTGGAAGTAAAATTGAAAAAACCGGTGAATTAAGGAATAGGACAGATTAACTTTGGAAACACGAATTTTTATTATTAATACTAAATGGAAGAAATTATGGCAAAAATAGTGATTGTTGATGATTCGGAAACAATTAGAAGCCAATTGAAACAGGCTTTGGAGAGTGCTGGCCATACCGTGACGGAAGCCGTTAACGGAAATGATGGTTACGATAAAATCGTAGCCATGGGGAAACCGGACCTGGTTATCTCAGACTATAATATGCCCGGAGCGGATGGAATCTCAATGCTCGCCAAGGTTAAGGACAAGTTGGGAGCGGGCATATTTCCTATATTTATGTTGACTACCGAAACCAGCGAAAGCCTTAAAACCGCAGGTAAGGAAATCGGAGTAAATGCCTGGATCAATAAACCTTTTGATTCAGCAAAACTCTTGTCGGCGGTAACAAAGATGCTAGCAAGGAAGGCGGCATCATAATGTCAACTTCAACACTAGAATTCCTTGAAACATATATCGTAAAAAGCGTAAAAGTAGGCCTCAAACGGTACGGAAAAGATGGCACATTTACCATCTCTAACCGGGAAGGAGCAGAAAACAAGTCCACCCATTATTCAGACCGTATTAGCATTATTCTTTTATGGAGCAACATAGGAGCAATTACCCTGAAAATTCATTTTAAAATTGAGACCGCTAAAAAATTGGCCGGTAAAATTTTCAATTTGCCCGCAACTCAAATTGCAGACGAGGCGGCAATGGATTTTATGAGGGAGTTGAACAATATCGTAGGCGGAGGAATCCGCGGAGATTTTGAAAAAAACAAAATTTTGGTAGGAATGAGCTTACCTTTTGTGGCTCAAGGCATGGATGAGGCCGTATTCAAAAAGATTCGAGATCCCAGGACTACTTGTAATGTCCAGAAGCTGAGCAATGGTGAAGATGAAGTGACTGTCAGTACGGAGATCTATCTGGAAGATGCCGAAGCTGTAGAAAGAGTCCGGGAGACACTTCAAAAAGATCTTGATGCGAGAGACAACAGCGACACTGACAACTTAGGTGATGTGGATTTCTTTTAGGGCAAAATGATAAGTAAAGGTATTGCTGGATTTCCTACTTAGGAATTTGCCTCGATACTTTCAAAAGTAAAACTTCTTCTGTCTCCAGTGACCCCGATGGTCCTACAGCTCTTAAGCCGAGCTGAACGGGCTTTTCCTTAAATCTGACTTTAATCTCAAAACTCCCAGATACCGCGCGCGACACTAATCGATTGTGGGCGTAAAGATCAAACTTAGGCTTTGCATAGCTCCCTTTGAGAACGACGTATGCTTCCTGCCTCTCGTTTGTTTTTCTGTGCTCTATTTCAAGTTCGTCACCCGCCCAAACTAGGCCATCAATCTTGCTCGCGGGTAAGCTGGTTCTGGTTACAATAAGCCTTTCCTCTGCTGTGGCATTTTGCGAGAGAGCACCGCAAACTAAAAGTAATAGCGACAGGAGGACGGGCTGCTTAGCCCTAAAAATTATTTTCACAGGAATCAACCTCATTTTTTTAGTTATTCCGCGCTCTTAATATAAGGAGCGGGATCCTTTAACCCATTCTCCTCGAAACCCCGAATCCGCAAATGACAAGCATCACACTTGCCGCAAGCTTCCCCTTTGAGCGAAGGATCATAACAGCTATTGGTCACACTGTAATCAACCCCTAAAGCCAAACCGGTTTTAATAATTTCGGCTTTAGTCAATTTAATCAAAGGAGCATGAATTTTAAATCTCCCTTTATCCTGAACGCCTGCAGCCGTCGCTAAATTAGCAAGCCTTTCAAAACATTCGATAAACTCGGGCCTACAGTCGGGATAATTACTATAATCAATTGCATTCACCCCTAAGAAGATATCGTAAGCGCCTATAGTTTCAGCAAAACCCAGTGCAAAACTTAAAAAAATCGTGTTACGAGCCGGAACGTAGGTGACTGGAATCTCCGCAGAGTCTTCAGGGAACGCCTCATTTTTAGGAACGTCGATATCTGCAGTTAGTGCCGAACCTCCAAAGGCTCTCAGATCAATCTTAACCACCTGGTGTGCCTTAACGGGCGATTTCTCAATGATCCTTTGTACGGCTTCGAGTTCAATAGAATGCCTCTGTCCATAGCTAAAACTTAGCGCATAGACATCAAATCCTTCGGATTTTGCGATTTCAAGCACGGTTGTAGAATCTAGCCCGCCGCTCAACAAAAGAACTGCTTTTTTCCTGATATTGTCAGACATGGTTTCTTCTACCTCATTTTAACACTCTGCGAAAGAGGCCCTTATCAAATATTCTATATTTCCGATTTCTTTGAAATATAAATAAATTAATATACTATGAGAAAAAAGGGGAATTTTATGAAAGATGGAAAAACGTGTAATTGCTGCTGTCCTTGTCACATGATGAAAGGCATCTTAATTATTTTGTTCGGATTGACCTTTCTTCTAGGTACATTTGAAGTCCTTAGCCAGCATGTGGTCAGTATAATCTGGCCAATCCTAGTGATCCTAGCTGGTGGATCCTCTCTTATGCAGGGTAAATGCAAGTGCTGCGACGGCTCAAGCATGATTGGAGACAAGAAAGCCTAAGTATTTGCCCCGGTCCTTTGGGCCATAATAATGTTTTTATTATAATAAAGTCTCTATGTTCTCAGCATTTAAGGAAAGCATAGGGACTTTAATTTTTCTAAAATCCAGCGTATTCCTGATATAAACCGAACGTATCCCGAAAGGTATCTGAAATCTCACCTAGTGTTGCCCCCGCTTTAACAGCGGCAAGAATCAGGGCCTGCAAGTTTGCATCAGAACTTGTGCCAGACCTGATCGCCTGCAAAGAATCCCGGGTTGCCGCTTCCGATCTTTTCGCTCGATAGCTTTGGATCTTCTCTACAGCAGAACGTTCTAATTCGGGCGGGATTTTCATAAGATCGATAGCTTGAGGTACCGTATGACTGAGGTCTTTAAAGCAATTCACCCCTACAACTTTTAGGTCACCCGTATCAATGAGCTTCTGATCGGAATAGGCAGAATTGGAAATTTCGGTCTGAATAAACCCGGTTTCAATACATTTAATAGTCCCGCCCCGTTTATCAATCTCTTCGATATACTCAAATGTACGTTTTTCAATCTCATCTGTGAGAGATTCCACGAACCAGCTCCCCCCCAAGGGATCCACTGTTTGTGTCACGTTACTTTCGAAAGCAATAACCTGCTGCGTCCGGAGCGCAAGTCTGGCAGACGATTCAGTAGGAAGTGCGAGAGCCTCGTCTAAAGAATTGGTATGTAAGGACTGGGTACCGCCTAATACGGCAGCTAAGGCCTGCAGAGTTACTCTAACCACATTATTATTAGGTTGCTGTGCAGTAAGTGTAGACCCGGCCGTCTGGGCGTGAAACCGAAGCATCCAGCTTCTGGGATCTTTTGCGCTAAACCGTTCTTTCATAATCCTGGCCCAAATCCGGCGGGCCGCTCGAAACTTGGCAATCTCTTCAAAAAAATCATTATGAACATTAAAGAAAAACGAGAGCTGTCCTGCAAATTGATCTACCGAAAGTCCTCTTTTTATCGCAGCTTCCGTATAAGCGATCGCGTTGGCAAAAGTAAAGGCAAGCTCCTGGACAGCCGTCGAACCGGCTTCGCGAATATGGTAACCCGAGATACTAATCGGATTCCATTTTGGAGTAAATTCCTTGCACCATGCGAACATATCAGTAGTCAGTCTCAAGGTTCCTTCAGCCGGATAAATGTAGTTTCCGCGTGCGACGTATTCCTTTAAAACATCATTTTGAACAGTTCCGCGCAGCTCCTGGATCGAGACACCTTTTTCCTCAGCAACTGCGACATAGAGCGCCAATAATATATTCGATGTGGCATTGATGGTCATTGAAGTTGAGACTTTGCTTGGGTCAATCCCATTAAAGAGGACTCGCATATCATCCAAAGTGGAAATCGACACGCCTACTTTACCCACTTCGCCCTTAGAGCGCGGGTGGTCAGGGTCATAGCCTAACTGAGTAGGTAAATCGAAGGCCACGGAAAGTCCTGTCGTCCCGTGGGATAATAAGTACTGATACCTTTTATTGGACTCTTCGGCCGTTCCAAAACCTGCGTATTGCCTCATGGTCCAAAGGCGACCACGATACATGTCTTTCTGAACTCCGCGCGTAAACGGAAATTG
>JBDSKY010000551.1:0-2665 GCA_039916675.1 Bdellovibrionia bacterium | reverse complement strand
GCGCACTTCACGACGCACTCGGAACTTGCATCAACCCTGACAAAGAGTGTAAAAGCCGGAGATGTAGTCCTGATCAAGGGTTCGCGTGGTATGAAGATGGAAGAAGTTTGGAAAATTTTGGAACCCTTTGCAAAATCAAACTGGAAAGAAGCCGTTGAGAGTAAAAATTCTCCCTCCGAACCCTGAAAATTTCAAGATATTGGCTCAAGCCATACAAAAAGGCGAAGTCGTGGGTATGCCTACTGAGACGGTTTACGGACTTGCCGGAGATTGTTTTAATTCATTAGCCCTAGCTCGAATCTTTGAAACTAAGGAACGTCCCACTTTTGATCCTTTAATCGTTCACGTAGGCCAGGCAGCTCAAGGAGCGCCCATGGGACCAATGGGGGTAGAAGAACTCGAACGCCAAGGAATCATCGACTCCTCCCGCTTAGGGAGCAATTCGCGGAATTTAATCGACCGACTTATCCAAGCGTTTTGGCCGGGCCCACTGACATTGATTTTCCCAAAAAACCACCGCATTCCTGATTTAGCGACCAGCGGTTTATCGACGGTTGCAGTCCGAATGCCTGAACACCCTTTGGCTCTGGCTTTAATTGCTGCTTGCCAGCGTCCCTTAGCAGCTCCTAGTGCGAATCGATTTGGCAGAATTAGTCCAACCTCGGCCCAAGCCGTAGCGGAAGAGCTAGGCGATCGGATTGATTGGATTTTAGACGGTGGCAGTTGTGATATTGGTTTGGAATCAACAATCTTATCGGTGAACCCATCTAATAGTCTTGATGTTCGGATTTTGCGAGCTGGTGGCTGCCCGAAAGAGAGAATTGAGGAAGTTCTAGGCTTTGGGGTTATGGATCCTTTGGCTAATCCCAGTGTCACGCCTGAAGCTCCGGGAATGTTGGAAAGTCACTATGCTCCTAATAAACCATTTATTTTACTCGCACAGCCCTTATCAAAACTTTCTGATTCAGAACTTTCCCTTGTTTTCAGCAATTTAGCTGACAAATTTTTTGGTGACTTGACCCATTCCAAATCAGTCATCAAAGGGAAGGATAAACTTAAAGTAGGCCTCCTACTCATTTCAGGCGATCCCGAGGTGGCAATTTCCCGAATCTCCCCTCTCACCGAAACCCCTGTTTTAGCCAGATCTTTGAGTCGTAACAATGACCTACGCGAGTCGGCCCACAGCCTGTTTTCAGAAATGCGCTGGTTAGATTCATCCCCTGCTTCAATAATTTTAGTGGAGCCCTGCCAGGTGCAGGAAGGACTGGGTTACGCAATCGCAGACCGCCTCAGAAGAGCCAGTGCTGGAAGTAGGAAATACAGTTAAAATTTGGCCAACTCTTCCGATAAGACATTTGCCGCTAAACTGTGCTATGAAGCCAGCCAAGGCAAACTATGTTTACAGGTATTATAGAAAGCAAAGGCAGAATTACGAACCTGGAGCGTTTCGGCGACTCGCTCCAAATTCACTTGGAAACAGGATTTTCAGACTTAGCTGTAGGCGAAAGCGTCGCAGTGAACGGTGTTTGTTTGACCGTTACCCAACCTACAGCTCAAGGAGAATGCAATTTCTTTCTCTCCCCTGAGACTTTAGATAAAAGCAACTTAAGTAAATTAGCAACGGGGGACACACTCAACTTGGAGCGAGCCCTCACCCTTCAGACCCGACTCTCAGGACATTGGGTGCAAGGTCACGTCGACGGCAAAGCCGAGTGGCTAAGCGCTCAACCCGAATCTGAATGCTACGCTGCCCGATTTTTAATTCCAAAAGACCTAGCTCGCTACTGTGTTGAAAAAGGCTCAATCTGCTTAAATGGCGTAAGTCTTACCATCAACTCCATCGTTGATATGCCCGACCTCTCCGGCAGCATTATTCAAATTACAATTATTCCTCATACCTGGAACGAGACCAATCTTTCAAAATTCAAACTGGGCGATACTGCCAATGTTGAAGTCGATATTTTAGCTAAATATGTGGAGCGTTTATGCCGCAATTGATTCGAGCCCTAGATTATTTAAAGCACGGAAAAATGGTTATCTTAGTCGATGACGAAGACCGAGAAAACGAAGGGGATCTGGTTCTAGCCGCAGAATTTGTAACCCCCGAAGCCATCAACTTCATGGCCACTCATGCAAGAGGATTGATTTGCCTCACCATGACTGCTGATCGAGTCAAAAAGCTTCAGCTCCCCATGATGACCTCTCATAACCAATCTCCCAGACAAACCGCATTTACCGTTTCCATTGAAGCGAAAAGCGGCGTAAGCACCGGCATCTCGGCAAAAGATCGCGCGCACACCGTAAAAGTTGCCGTAGATCCAAAAATGGGCGCTGATGACCTTATTTATCCCGGACACATCTTCCCTCTTCGCGCCCAAGATGGCGGCGTCCTAGTTCGAGCTGGGCACACAGAAGGTTCAGTCGATTTGGCAAAAATGGCTGGTCTCAACCCGTCAGCCGTAATTTGCGAAATCATGAAAGAAGATGGGACAATGGCAAGGCTGGAGGACTTAAAGATCTTCGCCGCTAAACATGATCTCCCCATAGTTAGCATCAAAGAAGTCATTGCAAGACGAATTCAGAATGAGCACCTAGTTGAAGAAGTTGCCGTAGCAAAACTTCCAACTCAATTTTCTCCCGCCGAGTTTGTGGTACATGCTTACCG